>WLKR01000058.1 GCA_009701115.1 Actinomycetota bacterium
AAACTCATCCGCGTTACCCCACCGGCCCGGTAGGCGCTCAGGCGTTCAGGTGTGGCATCTTCGGGATTGCACTCCACGGTCACTTCGACGTCCGTGGCCTTCGGAATGGCGTCCAGAATTCGAAGCAGTTCTTCAGCAGGCAGCCGGGACGGCGTGCCCCCGCCAAAGAAGATGGTGTCGGCCGGGGCTAAACCATCGGCTACGGCTCGGGCAATCTCCTGCAGAACGGCTTCGACGTAGTCGACCATGAGATGGTCACGATCGGAGTAGGTCGCAAAGGCGCAGTAGTCACAGCGGTGCGCGCAGAAGGGCACGTGAATATAAACACCGAAATCAGGCATGCTTGGGTCCGGCCAGTTCCCGAGCGAGCGCGAAACGTCGCAGTGCGTCGTCCCGTTCGGTCTTGGCGTCGATCATTGGACGGGCGTAGTCGGATGGGGCCAAGAGTCCCTCTCCACCACCGGGCTGCAGACACTGGGGCGCACCGACGGCCGCTAGTTCCGGTATCCACCTATGGACGTAGGTTCCGTCGGCGTCAAACCGCTCCGCTTGCAACGTCGGATTAAAGACTCGGTGATAGGGAGCAGCGTCAGTACCAGTCCCCGCCGCCCACTGCCAACCGTGCTGATTGGAGGCAATGTCACCATCAATGAGTCGCCACATAAACCACTGGGCGCCCCAACGCCAATCCAGGTGGAGGTGCTTCACTAAAAATGAAGCGGCCACCATGCGTACGCGATTATGCATCCAGCCCGTCGCCAGGAGTTGGCGCATGCCGGCGTCGACCAGTGGGTAGCCCGTCTCGCCTCGCGCCCACGTTTGGAATCGCTCGACGGCCGCGGCATCGCGGTCAACGGGTAGGTGGCGCATCGTGGGCTGCAGTACGGCGGAGACCGACTGGGGGTTGTGGAAGAGCACATCGGCGTAGAACTCGCGCCACGCGATTTCCGAGAGGAAGACGCGGCGGTCCTCGCTCTCGCCAATGAGCGCATCGGCAACCTGGCGGGGATGAATCGTGCCAAATCGAAGGTGGGGACTCAGCATCGATGTGCCGTCGAGACCCGGGAGATTGCGATTTATGGCGTAGGCGTCAACGTGGTCTTGAAAGAGTTCCAGGAGGCGGTGCGCCTCAGCCTCGCCAGCTGCGGTGGGTCGGGCACTGGGTAGCGCCGCCAACGTTCCGAAGTAGTCGGGAATAGTGCGCCCCGACTGCGCGATCAGACCATCGAGCGGTTCACTCGCGGCCTTGAACCACGTCGGGTTAATGGGGACGTCGAGTGGTCGAGCGATTTCGAAGGTATCCCACATTCGCCGAAAGGCCGTGAAGACCTTGAAGGGCTCACCACTCTTGGAGAAAATCGAACCGGGCGGGACAATGTAGGGAGTGCCGACTTCGTGGAGTTGTGCCGAAGACAGCTCTCGACGGATGGCACTATCTCGCTGTACGCCCAACGGGGAGAAATCTTGAGTCACGAATATCTGGGTTGCACCCGACTCGGCCATCACCGTGCGGAGAACCTCCAGCGGTGAGCCGTGTCGCACAACGAGCTGATGACCCATGGAATCGTTAAGTGCCGCCAGGGTGTCCTGTAGGAATTGGACTCGGGTCGGGCCCGCCGACTTCACAATCCGGTCGTCCACGATGAACAGCGGGAGCACACCGCTCTCACCGCCCGCCGCTACTGCGGCAAGCAACGCGGGGTTATCGGCCAGACGAAGATCGCGGCGAAACCAGAAGATAACGGGTGGGTGACTCATGGACAGCGGGACCTTACTGGAATCCTTCGGGGGGCAGCATCTGATTGAGCGACCGAGCCACTTTCAGTCGCTTGCCGAAGTGCTGTTCAATCGCTTCACTCGCTAGCCCGACGACTTCGCTCGTCCCGGGAGTAGTTCCCTCCCGAAGAACGCCGGCCAGATCGCCCTGGAGTAGACGGCGAAGAAGAACCACGGCGTCCCTCGATACCGGACGACCCGATCGACAGGCGGCGCAGAGCAGGCCGCCAACTTCGGCGTTGAACGAAACGAGGGGGTCGCCCGCACCACAACTAACGCACTCGGCCAATTGGGGCATTGACCCATCGAGGGCCAACATCTTGAAGAAAAATGCGGACGGCACGAGAAAGGGGGCGAACTCTTCGTTATCGAGTGAGAGGAGTGCTCTCGCCAACATCGTAAAAATCTCTTCGTCGGGCACATTGTCAGTCGGCACGGCATCGACCACTTCCACGAGGGCGAGACCGGCCGAGAGTCGATCAAAGTCCTGTCGCACTGTAGAGAATCGATTCACGTGTTGCACTTGGCGTACCTGGTAGAGCTCGCCCTTGGACTCGGCCAGCAGGATGTCAACGTGGGCCATCACTTCCAGACCGCTGCCTAATTTGCTGGTCGTCTTGCGTACACCCTTAGCGATTCCCCGGAGTTTGCCGTGGGACTTTGTCCACAGCACCACCACGCGATCCGACTCCCCCGATTTATACGTCCGAAGCACGATGGCTTCGTCTCGAATCGTGTTCACCGTTCGTCGTTGCGCTTCCGAAATTCTTGAGGCTTGCGCTTAATGCCCATGAAGTTGTTGAGCCAATTACCCCCACCCACCAAGACGGCGAGGACGATGGGGATAGTGAGCGGGGCGACCAAGCGAGAACCGCCGTTCAGGGCAATGCCCCAGAGCAACAGGTAGGCAAGCCCGCCGAGCACGATGCCGAGGCTGCGCCACTTCACTGTTCCACTCCTCCGAAACGGCGCTCACGATTTTGATATTCACGCACGGCCTCGTAGAGGTGCTCACGTCGAAAGTCGGGCCACAGCACGTCGGTGAAGACCAGTTCGGAGTAGGCAATCTCCCAGAGTAGGTAGTTGGAGATTCGGAACTCGCCCGAGGTGCGCACCATCAAATCCGGGTCGGGGAACTCGGGGTGGTAGAGGCGAGAGCGAATGGCTTGTTCGTCAATCTTGTGGGCCGGGACCTTGTCCTCGACCAACTTCTTCACGGCGTCGACGATTTCTGCTCGGCCCCCGTAGTTGAAGGCCATGTTCAAGGTCATGACCTTGTTGTTCTTCGTTAGTTCGGCCGCCTCGTCCATGTTCTTAAGAACACGACGGGGCACCCGCCAGTCGCGGCGACCACTGAAGGTGATCTTCACCCCTTCGGCATTGAGTTCATCACGGCGACGCTTTAGAAGGGACTCATTAAAACCCATCAAGTAGCGAACTTCGTCGACGGGGCGACGCCAGTTCTCAGTAGAAAAGGCGTAGACGGTCAAGACTTCGATGCCGGCCGCCAGGGCCCCGTAGGCCGCATCGACCAGCGCCTCCTCGCCCGCGGCGTGACCCTCCGTACGAGCCAGTCCACGATTTTGCGCCCAACGTCCGTTGCCATCCATCACTACCGCAACATGTCGCGGCATTCGGGCTAAGTCCAACCAAGAAGGAAGTGGTGTTGGGCGAGGATCTGGCACGTGAAAAACCTAGTGGACAATGGACCCGGAGAACGTCGTGGTCAACCCCTAGTGTTCCCTTGTGAAAAGCTTCGATCCCGATGAGGATTTCCCGTACGTCGAACCCGGCGACGAAGGAGGCATCTTTCTCGACGCCGACGTCGTAGAAGTCTCGACCGAAGCGACTCTGGAGCTCTTAAATGCCATCACCACTGCCCTGCCGGGTGGGGGTGAAAGTCGGGAAGGTCAGCAACAGATGGCCGAGGCTGTCGCCACAGCTCTGACTCGCAAGCGCCATCTCATCGTTGAGGCCGGCACCGGTGTCGGTAAGTCGTTGGCCTACCTGACGCCAGTGGCTATTTCGGGACGACGTGTCGTCATTGCTACGGCCACCAAAAACCTGCAAGACCAACTCGCCGAGAAGGATGCCCCACTCGTCGCGGCTCGGGCCCGTGGGCTCAGCACCGCGGTCCTCAAGGGACGAAGCAACTACTTCTGTTTACAAAAGGCCGAAGAGGTCGGTCCCTCGGGAAATCAGGGCACCTTTGACGAAGTTGAAGAAGTGCCCACCACCATGGTTGATCAGGTCCGTCGAATCATGGACTGGGCCCAAGAGACCTCGAGCGGTGAGCGCGATGAACTGACCTTTGAGGTTGACGAGCGGGCTTGGCGCACCGTCTCGGTAAATCCCCAGCAGTGCATTGGCAAGGTTCAGTGCAAGTACGGCAATGAGTGTTTCGCCGAGCTGGCCAAGGAGCGGGCGGCCGCGGCCGATGTCATCATCGTCAACACCGCGCTCTACGGTGCCCACCTAGCAACCGATGGCAATATTTTGCCGATGCACGACGTCGTGGTCTTCGACGAGGCCCACGAAGTTCAAGACATCCTGGCCCGACTTCTGGGCACCACCATCGAACCTTCCCGTATCCGAGCGACGGTCGGACTCGTTCGCATGCTCTTGCCGCCGAGTCAACGTGACGGCCTGAAGCCACTCCTCGATGCGGCCGATCGCCTGGGCGAGCACCTCGACTTGCAGATCGAGCTTGGTGTTGTCGAAGGACTTTCTGACGAGACCACCCTGGAACTCGCCTCCATTGCTGCGGCCCTCAACGGCCTCCAGGATGCCATGAAGCCATCGGGCGCTGACTCCGGTGGCGAAGTGAAGCGCATCCGAGCGAATCAAGCGGTCACCCACCTACTCGGCGACCTCGATCGCATCCAAAAGCTCGGCGCCGATGAACTGATTTGGATCTCCCGTGAGGGTAACGAAGCAATTATCAACTTGTCGTTGATCACCGTGGGCGAGCTGTTGCGAGACTCCCTCTGGCCCTCCATCACGGCCATCTTTACCTCGGCCACAATCCCCGACACGTTGGCTAAGAATCTGGGTCTGCCGGCCGACAACACGGACAAACTCACCGTCTCGAGTCCCTTTAACTATCCCGAGAACTCGTTGCTCTACGTCGCCAAGCATTTGCCGGATCGCAAGGATGAACTGCAGTACACCCCCGCGATGTTGGAAGAACTCGTGCACCTCATCAACGCCGCGGGTGGGCGGACATTGGCCCTCTTCACAAATAAGAAGTACATGGAGGCGACGGCGGCCGAGGTGGCCAAGCGCATCAAGACTCCCGTGCTGGTCCAGGGTTCACGGGCCAAGGCCACCCTGCTCGAGAAGTTCCGTGATGACGAGTCGGCCAGCCTCTTCGCCGTGGCCAGCTTCTGGCAGGGCGTGGACGTCCCGGGCAAGTCACTCTCACTCGTCACAATTGATCGACTGCCCTTTCAGCCACCGACCGATCCCGTGGGCAAGGCTCGCCGAGAACGGGCGGGTGACCGCGGTTTTTACGAAGTCGACCTACCGCGTGCGACGATGATGCTGGCCCAGGGAGTCGGGCGGCTGATTCGCTCCGCCGAAGACCGAGGGGTCGTCGCCGTCTTTGACAATCGCCTGGCCACGGCTTCGTATCGCCACCAGATTCTCAAGCGACTGCCACCAATGAAGCGCACGATTGATCGCACTGAGGCCGAAGCCTTCCTCGAGACGATTTAGAAGTAGATCTCTCCGAGATCGTCGCTCCACTGAGGGGTCACGAGCGGTCCCTGTGGTCCCGACCAAGTAAAGACGGGTTTGATGTCGAGCACCGGTGTGCCGTCGATGGCATCGAGACCCGTCACGACCACCGCACGTTCGCGAACGTTGACGATGGTAGCGATCGAGCTTAAGAGCCGGTTGGGGCGGTCCTTGTTACGTTGGGCAAATATGCCCACTTCGGGCCACTCGGGATTACCGCGGGGACGACGACTCCACGGGGCCGGGGGAACATCACTCGCACGGTCGGCCAAGAAGAGAAGTTCAATGTGGCTAAAGGTATCGAGCCCTATTAGAGACGTCGAGGGCACGCCATCGAGAAGTTCGATTGTTGACGTAATGCTGTTCCACTGATCGTCGATGGCTTCCGTTCGACTGTTTCGAACTACCGCCACGGGACGAACGGCAAACTCCACTAGTAGCCGAACCGGTCCAGCATCTCGTCGCGACCCTGCCAGCCTGGCTCGACACGCACACGTAGCTCCAAAAAGGTGCCCTCGGGCATCTGCTTGCGAACTTCCGTGCCGACGTCCTTGAGCACGAGACCGCCCTTGCCGATGACCATGCCCTTTTGCGAATCCCGCTCAACCAAAATCTCGACAGTGACATTGGGGAACTCGTACTCGGCCACACGGCAGTGCAACGAGTGGGGAATCTCTTCACGCATCTTGCGGAAGAGTTGCTCACGAACTAATTCCGCGATGTAGTGCATCTCCGAAACATCGCTAACTTCGTCCTCGGGGTAAAAGAAGGGGCCTTCCGGCATGCGGGCGGCGACGAACTCTACGAACTCTGGCACCCCTCGTCCAATCTTGGCTGAGAGCGGAAAGTATTCGACGCGCTTGGCGGCCTTTTGGGCGCCCAACTTCTCAGCGAGCTCGTCAATGACGACAGTGGCCGCCAAGAGGTGCTTGGCAATATCTTCATGGGCCGTGCGGTCAATCTTGTTGACCAGCACGAGAGGCAGCGGTCCATGCTCTCCGGCTGCCTCCAGCATGGCTGAAAGCACTTGGCGGTCCCCGGGCCCGATTTCGCCGCGGGCCTCGATGACGCCCACGACCATGTCGACTCCCGACGTCGACGCCCGAGCCGTGTTGTTCATTCGTCCACCGAGGGACGACTTAGGGCGGTGGATACCGGGCGTGTCAACGAAGATGACCTGCACATCGCCTTCCGTCCAAATTCCACGGACTTGATTACGCGTGGTGTGTGGTGTCGATGAGGTAATCGACACCTTGGCCCCCACAATGGCATTGAGCAGCGTTGACTTGCCAACGTTGGGTCGACCCAGAATGGCGACGAAGCCGGAGCGTGTCACGACTCGTCAGCAATGAGTTCGATTGAAACCTGTTCAACGCGGTGTCGGTCCATCTTGTCCACGGTA
>WLKR01000059.1 GCA_009701115.1 Actinomycetota bacterium
AAGAAATCCGCGTCGATGGCAAACTGGTTCCCGCCGCTCCTAGTGCTGTCTACTTCCTCTTAAACAAGCCGACGGGTGTGATTACCACCGCAGATGATCCTCACGGGCGGCCCACCGTTGTCGAAATGATCGACACTGAAGTTCGAATCTTCCCAATTGGCCGTCTTGATATGGCCACCGAGGGTCTTTTGATCTTGACTAATGACGGACGACTGGCGCACTTGTTGACGCATCCTTCGGTGGGAATAGAGAAGGAATACCTTGTCCGAGTGGAGGGCGATCCTTCCCCATCTTCCATACGCCGGCTTCGTGAGGGCATTGAACTAGAAGATGGTCTGACAGCCCCCGCCCAGGTAAGTCGTGTGAGCGATGGGGTCCTCAGGATTGTCATTCACGAGGGAAAGAATCGCCAAGTGCGACGTATGTGTGAGGCAATTGGCCATGAGGTGATTCGGCTAGTCCGCACTCGGATCGGGCCGATTCACGACGCAAAGCTCACTCCCGGTGCGGCGCGCCCTTTAACGGTGGGGGAAGTCCGCAAGCTAATGGATGCTGTCGGCGTTGCCATACCTTCAGAAACTACGATTAACTCATGACTGCGCGCGTTGTTGCCCTAAGGGGTGCCACGACTGTTGAGGCCGACTCCGAGGAAGCGATCTTCCCTCGTGTACAAGAGATGCTGACGGTGCTCATGGAGCGCAATGGACTTGTGCACGACGACATTATTAGCGCTTTTTTCACGGCAACCCCAGATCTCACCGCGGTCTTTCCCGCCACCGCTTCGCGGTCGATCGGGTTTGGAGACATACCGCTGATATGTGCGAGCGAGATTGCCGTTCAGGGGGCTACGGCCATGTGTGTTCGGGTGATGCTTCACGCTTACACGTCACTTAGCAGGAACGAAATACGGCACGTGTACCTCCACGGCGCCCAGGGTCTTCGTGATGACCTCCCCGGCTGATCAGCACGCCCACATCGTCGGCTTGGGTTTGATTGGTGGCTCAGTGGGTCTGGCCTTGTTGGAACAGGGCTGGTCTGTAACCGGTAGCGACCAAGATGAAGCTGCTGAGACGAGTGCTCACGATCTTGGTGTTATCAGCGGCACCGAAGCACACCCTGAAACATCATTGATCTTTGTCTGTACCCCCGCCGGACATGTTGTCAACACCGCCATAGAGATGCTCAGTCAGTTTCCTCTCGATGGTGTTGTTGTGACTGACGTGGCGGGTGTCAAGAGTTCAATCGCCTCTCAGATAGTTGACCCTCGGTTCATTGGCGGACATCCAATGGCCGGCTCAGAAATGAGAGGTCTCGAGGGTGCTCGTGCGAACCTCTTCACGGGATGTACTTGGGTTCTGACACCATCGGCCACGACCTCTCCAGATAATTACGCGAGGCTTCACGGTGTTCTGCGAGGCCTTGGCGCTTCAGTCATGGCCCTAGAGGCGAGCGACCATGACCGAATGGTCGCTATGGCGAGCCACGTACCGCATCTCGTCGCTGGTGCGCTCATGAATGAGGCAAGCGAGATGGCTCAGTCTGATGGCGCACTGCTACGTCTGGCTGCGGGTGGTTTCCGTGACATGACAAGGATTAGCGCTGGCGATCCAGCCATTTGGCCAGACATTCTCTTTGAGAATGAAGAGGCAGTATTAGCTGGACTCTCAAGACTCCAGACTCGAATCGCCGATCTGACAGGGCTACTTCGTCAAAAGGATCGCGTGGCACTTCTTAAGAGTTTGAGTTCCGCTGCTGATGCTCGTCGAAAACTACCTGGAGTCGCAGCGCTTTCAGTGAACTTGGTTGAGATTCGGATTCCCGTACCGGACCGAACTGGAGTACTGGCCGAAATCACAACCCTTGCCAGTGAGCTACAGATCAATATTTTCGATATTGAAATTGCACACAGCGTCGAAGGCTCCCCGGGCGTACTCCTTCTTTCCCTGGAGCGCAACCAGGCGCCAGCCCTACTCGAGGCCCTTGGCGAACGTGGGTTTAACGCCGGCATTGAAACGCTATGACCACACACGTCATCACCACTACTGAGTCATTCACGCGCGTGGTTGCAACACCAGGCGACAAGAGCATCTCGCACCGCGCACTGTTCATTTCCGCTCTAGCTGCAGGCACATCGACCATTCGCGGATTGTCGAACGGTGAGGATGTTGCGCGGACCGCAACCATCATGAGCCAACTTGGAGCCACCATCCAAGTAGGTCGGGATGGAGTTGTGGTGACCGGTCCGGCCGAAGGGTTGCGCGCTTCACCCGAAACGCTCTTTTGTGGTAATTCAGGAACGACTATCCGGTTACTGGTGGGCATTCTTAGTGGAATTGAGGGAGAGCACCACATAGAGGGCGATTCTTCGCTCTCTCGCAGGCCAATGGATCGAGTCGCAATTCCGCTTGGTTTAATGGGGGTAGCGATTTCAGGTGTAGGGGAGTCGCTGACTCCACCCCTGGTCATGATTGGCCGAAAAACTACGAAGGCCGTTACCTACGATATGCCTCGAGCTAGTGCTCAAGTGAAATCAGCCATCCTCTTTGCCGGCCTCTACGGCGATGGTGACACCACGGTGCACGAGGATGTTCGCACCAGATCAAACACCGAAGAGATGCTCGAATATGCAGGAATCTCGGTGAAGAGCATCAATAGAGCGAACGGGCGTACCGTTTCGCTGACACCGGGACGACCCCAGGCTCGTCAGTGGAATATCCCGGGCGACCCTTCTCAGGCGGCGTTCTTCGTGGTGGCTGGATTGCTCCATCCTTGTGGTGATGTGCAGGTTGCCGACCTGTATGACGGAGCCGAGCGCCTCGGCTACTTATCTGTTCTGAGTCGGATGGGAGGCTCGATTGAGCGAACGCAAACCGATATCGGCCTACGTCTCCACGTGCGTCATAGCGCTTTACGTGGAACCACAATCCATAGCACCGAGATTCCCTCTGTTGATGAAGTGCCCGCACTTGTGGTAGCTGCCTGTGCGGCGGCGGGAGACTCGCGATTCGTCGAGATGTCCGAATTGCGTATCAAGGAGTCCGATAGGTTCGCGGAGTCAGTTCGGCTGGCTGAGGCACTCGGCTCCACAGTTGTAGTAGACGGAGACGATTTCACTGTTACTGGACTAGGCACAGCATCGAATTTCCGAGAAATTGAATTTGATGCACCCGATGATCACCGCATGGCAATGGCTTCGGCAATCGCCGCTTTCTGTGGACGTGGTGGAGTCATACACGGCACTGAATCAGTAGAGACGTCATTTCCAGGGTTCTTCAATCTCCTCATGGAGCCATCATGACGATCTCTCGGGTTGTGGCGATCGATGGACCAGCGGGTTCCGGGAAGTCCACCATCGCAAAGTTGCTCGCTGAACGACTTGAGTGGTCGTTCCTCGACACTGGAGCCATGTATCGCGCAGTCACCGCTCTGGCACTGCGAGAAAATATTGATCCACATGATACGGCTGCGATTTCTGATCTTGCCGCAACGTCAAAGATTGAGACAATCCCGTCAGTGCTTATAAATGGTCACGACGTCACGATCGAGATACGCCAACCACAGGTCAATCATGCCGTATCTATTGTGGCCGCCAATCCAGAGGTTCGTGCCGCCATGGTCAATCGCCAACGTGACTGGTCTGCACGGCAACCAGCTGGCACCGTAGTTGAGGGGCGCGATATCGGAACAGTCGTTTTCCCAGACGCGTTATTGAAAGTGTTTCTGACGGCTACTCCGGAGGAACGGGCTCGCCGACGCGGTGATGAAACTGCGGAATCTATCCAGCGCCGCGATGACATTGACTCCACGCGTGACCACTCCCCGTTACGAGCTGATGAGAGAGCGGTGGTCATCGACACCACTAATAAGGATATTCAAACCGTAATTGAGGAGATAGTTGCATGTCTGAATCTTCATTGAATCTGAAAATTGAAAAGACATTGGGATATCGGGCCGTGCGTTTGCTCGTTGTCATCGTATGGCGCATCATGTTTCGCCCCCGTGTGGTGGGAGCGGAAAATATTCCATCTACTGGACCAGTCCTTCTCGCACCAATTCATCGATCGAATATTGATTTTGCGTACTTGGTCTTTGCCACCGAACGCAAAACGTTCTTTATGGGTAAAGATTCACTGTGGAAAATACGGCCCATCGGTGCGCTGATTCAGTTGATGGGCGCATTCCCCGTCAAGCGAGGCACGGCGGATAGGGAATCGCTCAAAAATGCACAACAAGTGCTGAACGAAGGTCAAGCACTCGTGCTGTTCCCAGAGGGAACCAGACAGGAGGGCGATCTAGTTGGTCCGCTCTTCGAGGGTGCAATGTTTATTGCCAGCCGTGTTGGCGCGCCAGTCATTCCCGTAGGCCTGGGAAATACAGAAAAGGCAATGCGTAAAGGTGCATGGCTCCCAAGGCCCGTGCGGACCACGGTAGTAATTGGTAAGCCCATTCAGGCGCCTACCAGTGAGTCACGCGTGACTCGTAGTGAATTGAATGCCGCGACTGAGCAATTACGAGTTGGCCTACAAGAGGCCTACGACCTCGCGAGAGAGCTCCTGAATTAACGCTCGCGCCACCATGTCTTAAAGACCACCCGGGCGTAACGGAACCCAAAGAGCCAATTGCTACCCTTTTTCGTTGTTCCAGACTGACGGGGGTGCCAGACCGTCGGCACCTCGCTCACTCTCCAACCACGCTTGAGTGACGTAATAAGCAGCTCGGAGGTCTGGTACTGCTCCTGCTCTAATCGATCGATGACATCGGCCAACATTGACACACGCAAGCCTCGATACCCAGTCGATGTATCCGTTAAACGTTGACGAGTCATGACATTGACGATGAAACTGAATACACGCACACCTACTGCCCTGAAGTGGTTTTCAGTCGTGTCTACGCCCAGTCGACGCGAGGCCAGGACAAAGTCGCTGCGATCCTCAACTATGTCTCGAATTAACTCCGGAAGTTCAACTGGATCGTTCTGTCCATCCGCATCGAGGGTGACGATGTACTTGGCCCCACGCTCAATACAGAATCGATAGCCAACCTGAAGAGCAACACCGTGGCCCAAATTGACCGGAAATTCAATCACTATGACGCCTGGGAAGCTACGACAGATCTCAGCTGTGCGGTCATCTCCGCCGTCCACAACCACAATCGTTGTATACGGTTCGCCGAGCACCGTTGCTGGCATCTTCTCAAGGACGGGACCAATATTCCCTTCTTCCTCATAGGCCGCAATCAGGGCTACAAAGGGGAGTGGACTAAAGCCTGGGTGGTCCAATTCAAGACGCTCAAGTGACTGCCGAATGGCGTACTGCTTCATCAAGTTATAGCGACGTTTCTCAAGATCAATCAACTTCGATGCCACAATATTCCTTTAAATGCTTCGGGGCTTACTGAAAACACGGCGAACCATTGGTTCGAAATGCTCGAGTGGGCGGGAGGTGAATTCAGGGTCAAAACTGGTCTGGTCCCAATCATCAGCGAATTGCTGCGCCAACTCGTACCACGACTTGCCAACGTGGTTACGGCGCAAGTCCGGGTCCATACCAAGGTGGGAGTAGTAATGCTTACCCTGGAAGTCCTGGTGCGCACAGATCATCCAGTAGACGTCTTCACGCACGTAGGGACGCAGAATCTCAGCCGCTATTTTGGGGTGGTTAGCCACGGAGATTATCTTGCCAATGTCGTGGCACAACGATGCCACGATGACCTCTTCATCCATCCCGGCGTCTTCCGCGCGCGTGGCTGTTTGAACAGCGTGCTGCAGTTGATCCACCGCAAACCCGTCAGTTACCGTTGAGAGGTCTGCAAGCATCGACAAGATACGGTCAGCAACTCGAGGCTGAGCCGCTACGGTTACTTCGGCGATATGCATCCACTGTTCACGTGTTGATTCGTCCATACGAGCGAAAGTTGTCATCTGGATATTGTCGCACCTACCCGGCTCGATCTCGAACCTCTGAAACCAATTAATGTGCGAGAACGGCAGCGGCCGAAAAATCCCTATCTCGACTGGCGACATCATCCCGGGGTAGTAAACCGCTGAAACTAAGGGATATTAGGGATTCCAGCGAGCGTAGGAGCTCGCGCAGTTCTGGTGGAGGTGGGAAGTATTCGTCTTCAATCGTAACGGGATTGACATAAACACCCTCGCTTGCATTCAGCCGTTGCAGCACCTCGTTGACCAGAGACTCAGGCGCCGAGGCGCCTGCCGTTACGCCGATCACGCCGGATAGATCTGCAGGTAGTTCCGACGCGGCATTAACGCGAAGTACCCTTTCGCAACCGACCGATGACGCCACCTTGGTTAGAGCCACCGTATTCGATGAGTTCGCTGAACCAATAACTACCACTGCGTCAGCGGAGGCTGCAAGCTCGCGAAGAGCAGCCTGGCGATTCGTCGTGGCAAAACAGAGATCGGAGCGGTTAGGCAGCCACAAGTCCGGAATTTTGGCGATGGCGTAATCTCGCAGTTCCTGCCACTCATCAAGGGACAACGTCGTCTGGCTGAGCAGTGCGAAGGGGCCCGCCATTTGAGCAACAGCGTCGATGTCAGCCTCAGTTTGAATGAGGTGCACCGAATCGGGAGCGACTGCCATAGTGCCCACCGCCTCCTCGTGGCCCTCGTGGCCTACGTAGAGGACCGTATAACCCTTCCTAGAGCGAACTTTGAGCTCATGGTGAACCTTTGTTACTAAGGGGCATACGGCGTCAATAACCGTGCCACCGTTGGTCTGGGCGTCGG
>WLKR01000006.1 GCA_009701115.1 Actinomycetota bacterium
ACTTGATCTGGCTGGCCAGCATGTGAATGGTGGCCAGGGCTGGCGTGTTGTAGGTCTGGTTGAGGCGTGAGTTCTCGAGTGCAATGCCAAGGTCCAAGAAGGCAGGTGTCCAGCGACCAGATCCCTTGAGCTCTTCGATGCGAGCCACAGCCTTCGGCGAACAGAGGGCCAGCCAGAGGCCACCATCTGATGCGAATGACTTCTGCGGGGCGAAGTAGTAGCAGTCGAACTGGGTGGGATCGACGCGAAGACCACCAGCGGCTGAAGTGGCGTCAACGGCGACGAGACCGGTAGAGCCGGCGGGGCGACGAATCTTCATCGAAACACCAGTTGAGGTCTCGTTGTGGGTCAAGCCGTAGAGGTCAACGGTTTCGTCGGTGACCGCGTCGGGGTGAGTACCGGGCTCGGACTTGATGACCTGTGGGTCATTGAGGTGCGGGGCATCCTTGACGGCGGTAGTGAACTTAGAAGAGAACTCACCGAAGTTCAGGTGCTGGCTCTGCTGGCGAACGAGGTGGAAGGTGGCGGCGTCCCAGAAGCAGGTGGTTCCACCATTACCGAGGAGAACTTCGTACCCCTCAGGAAGATTAAAGAGGGAGGTGAGTCCTTCTCGAACCTCGCCAACCTTGCTCTTCACCGTGTTTTGGCGGTGCGAGGTGCCCATGTAGGTCGATCCGTCGGCCAGAAGCGCCTCGAGCTGCTCGCGACGAACCTTGGATGGTCCGGCACCAAAGCGGCCATCACGTGGCAAAAGTTCAGCAGGGATTCGGATGTCAGATGGGGAAGTCATACCACTAAACTTAGGGCTTCAGAGAAGGGTTTCGACATGTCTTCCCGTGTAAGTCAGCTACTAGCCGGATTGGCGCCTTCGGCGACCCTGGCCGTCGATGCCAAAGCGAAGGCCCTGAAGGCTGCCGGCGAGCCCGTCATCGGCTACGGAGCCGGCGAGCCCGACTTCCCAACACCGGCCCACATTGTCGAAGCAGCCATCAAGGCCTGCTCGGATCCGGCTAACTACAAGTACACCCCCACGGCCGGACTGCCGGCCCTGCGCGAAGCCATTGCCTTTAAGACCAAGCGAGACTCCGGCCTCGAAATTCCCGCTTCCCAGATTCTGGTCACCAACGGTGGCAAGCACGCGGTGGCCACCACCTTTATGACGTTGGTCAATCCCGGCGACGAAGTCTTGATTCCCGCGCCCTACTGGACGACCTATCCCGAGGCCGTCTACCTCGCTGGCGGCAAGCCCGTAACGGTTCCCACGAGTGAGGCCAACGGTTTCCGCGTGACGGTCGAGGAGCTCGAAAAGGCACGCACCCCCAAGACCAAATTGCTGGTCTTCGTCTCACCTTCGAATCCCACGGGTGCTGTTGTCTCCCCCGAAGAAGTGGCCGCCATCGGTCGCTGGGCGGCCGAGCACGACATCTGGGTCATGTGCGACGAGATCTACGAGCACCTCGTCTACGGATCGGCGCAGCATGTTTCGATGCCCGTGGTCGCTCCCGAACTCCGCGACCGCTGGGTTGTCGTCAACGGTGTAGCTAAGACGTACGCCATGACCGGTTGGCGCATTGGTTGGATGACCGGACCCAAGGACGTCATGGACGCCGCGGTGAACTACCAGAGCCAAACGACCTCCAACATTTCGAACATCTCGCAGGTCGCCGCTACGGCTGCCCTGACCGGTGGTCTCGAAGATGTCGCAATGATGCGCACCGCCTTTGACCGTCGCCGTCAGACAATGACTTCGATGTTGAACGCCATTCCCGGCGTGAACTGTGCCGAACCTGAAGGCGCTTTCTACTGCTACCCCAACGTCGAAGGACTGATTGGCAAGACCCTCGGTGGTCGAGTCGCCAACAGCTCTGCCGAGTTGGCTGAAATATTGCTTGAAACAATCAAGGTGGCCGTGGTCCCCGGTGAAGCGTTTGGAACGCCGGGATTCTTCCGACTCTCCTACGCCCTCGGTGACAGTGACCTCGCCGAAGGCTTAACCCGTTTCCACGATTTCGTGGCAAACGCCTAGTAGTTCTAACGATCGAAGAAAGAGGATCACTGTGGCCCGTGTGCTCGTGACAGAAGAAATTGCCGAATCAGGACTGAACGCATTGCGGGCCGCTGGCCACGATGTCGACGTTCAACTCGGCCTGAGCCCCGAAGCGTTAATCGCCACCATTCCCGGTGCGCACGCGCTGATCATTCGCTCCGCAACCCAAGTCGACGCTCCAACGTTGGAGGCTGGCAAGGACCTGGTGGTTGTCGGACGTGCCGGTATCGGTCTCGACAACGTCGATGTCAACCGCGCCACCGAGCTCGGTGTCATGGTGGTCAATGCGCCCCAGTCCAACATTCTTTCGGCCGCCGAGCAGACCATGGCATTGCTGTTGTCGCAGGCTCGCAACGTGCCTCAGGCCCACTCGGCTCTCAAGAACGGTAAGTGGGAGCGCTCCAAGTGGGAGGGCGTCGAGCTGTACAGCAAGACCCTGGGTGTCGTTGGCCTCGGCAAGATTGGTGCTCTCGTAGCCCAGCGGGCGTTGGCCTTTGGCATGCGCCTCGTGGCCTACGACCCCTTTATCTCCGAAGAGCGCGCTCGCGTGATGGGCGTCGAGTTGATGTCCCTCGATGATCTGCTCGCGCAGAGTGACTTCATCACTATTCACCTCCCGAAGAACAAGGAGACCACCAATCTCTTGAACGCCGAGTCGATGAAGAAGTGCAAGATGGGTGTTCGGATCATCAACGTGGCCCGTGGAGGCATCGTTAACGAAGCCGATCTCGCAGAGGCCATCAAATCCGGTCACGTACAAGGCGCCGCCCTCGACGTCTTCGAAAAAGAGCCCTGCACCGAATCGCCTCTCTTCGAGTTGCCTTCGGTAGTGGTCGCACCACACCTCGGGGCCTCAACGGCCGAAGCACAGGACAAGGCCGGAGTCACAATCGCCGAGCAGGTCCAACTGGCTCTCGCGGGTGACTTCGTCCCCTTCGCGGTCAACGTGTCGGCCGGTGCCGTTTCTGACGTCGTCCGTCCCTTCATGCCGTTGGCTGAACTATTGGGACGCTTCCTCGGTGGCCTCCTCGATGGCAAGCCCGCCGACCTCGAAGTCCTCTACCAGGGCGAATTGGCCGGTGCCGGTACGAAGATCTTGACGCTCTCAGCGTTGAAGGGTCTCTTCGTGGCTACGGGTCACACCAGCGCCTCCTTCGTGAATGCCCCGCAGTTGGCGGCCGACAACGGCGTCGCCTTCGGCGAGTCTTCGGAGATCACCTCCCAGGAGTACGTCAACCTCATCACGGTCCGCTCGGGCACGCACGAGGTTTCCGGAACCCTGGCTTCCGTGGGTACCCGTATTGAGCCTCGGATTGTGACCGTCGACGGCCACTCGGTCGAGATCCCACCAGCCCAGTCCATGCTGGTCGTTCGTAACGACGACCGTCCCGGCATGATTGGTGTCGTCGGTCTCGCCCTTGGCCAGGCCGGCATCTCGATCACCTCAATGGCTGTAGGTCCTAGCCCGTCGGCCAGCACCGCGATGATGGTGCTCTCCACCGGCACCACCACACCACCCGCCACGCTGGACGCCTTGCGTTCCAACGACGGCATCATTGACATCCACGCCATCACCCTCAAGTAGGAATTGAACATGTGTAGCAAAGTGACATGCCCTAACTGCAACAAGCCCACCTGGTTCGGTTGTGGTGACCACATCGAAGAGGCACTGGCCGGCGTTCCCGTAGCGGAGCGTTGCCAGTGCGAGCGCGCGGAGTAGCGACTTTTACTTACGTCGCCCGAGGTACCAGGCGAATCGTTGAACGACTCCGGTCGGTGTGATGTGGTCAGCCTCGTACGCGTCGATAACGTCAAAGTATTCAGAAAACTCGGCGGTTAATTCGCCTGGGCTCCGTCGTAGAACTTCGAGACCCGAACAGTGCGTTGGGCCTTCGGTCGAGAAGCCCGAAACGATGATGCCCCCACCCGGAACAATGTGATCCGCGGCCCGTTCTACGTACCGTCGTCGGTCTTTGACATCAGTTAAGAAGTGCATCGTGGCCCGATCGTGCCAGACCTCGACCTGGGGGATTGGCGCCGTCAAAACGTCGCCAACACAGAACGAGTAGTTGACGCCCATTATTGAGATCCATTGGTCTCGCTCATCGCTGTTGACGCCGAGCGCGGCGGCCGAGATGTCGAGGATGTAGCCGGCACCATCATCAAAAGCAACGTGTGAAGTAATCGAGTCGTCCCCGACACCCCCACCAACATCGATAATGGCGCAGGGAACACGAGGCGCGACTCGATCAATGGCATTCAAGGAGTCCTTGAGATCCTTGCGGGCCCAGCTTCGCTCAGCATCGGGAGTGCTCTCGTAGACGTGTTCCCAATGTTCTTCGGAGGTGGCCATGCCTCATCTTGCCTTAAAGAAAGCGCCCCCGGTGAAGTTTTTTTGAAAGAGAAGAGTGCTCACGGCACGTGGATTTACGGTCTGGTGCGGTACAGTCAATCTTTATGGCCGCAGCAGAATTCTCCGATCTTTCTGTTCGCCAGCAGCGCGCTGCGCTCTTGGCAATTGCCCAAAAGGCGCTGGAAGGCTACGAATTGCGAGCTGAGCGCGTACGTCTCATCAATTCAGGCTTCAACGCCACCTTCCGAGTCGACACGGACAAGGGAGAGAAGTTTGCCCTCCGTATCAATATCAATTCCCATCGCACGCCAGCCAACGTCCGGGCGGAGGTTTCGTGGACCGAAGCGTTGTCGCGGGAAGAGACCCTCACGGTGGCTCGTCCCCAAGAGACCCTCGCCGGCGGGCTCATAGGTGAAGTGAGAAGCGAGTACTTCACCTCACCACGCCCCGTCGTGCTCTACTCCTGGTTGGGTGGCCGTGATGTTTGCGACGTTGAGACCCCCGAGAAGTTCTGGGCCACCGGCGTCGCCATGGCTCATCTCCATGCGCACACGCGCCAGTGGGTTCTGCCGGCACGCGCCAGTGCGCCACGACTCGACAACCCCCTCTGGGGAGCCGTGAATCGCCTAGACGACCACCATCTCCCACTGCCGCCCGCTGACATTGCCTTTCTCCGCTCGATCCTCGATCAGTCCACCACGGTCATTAATCGAGTTTGGAAGGGAAGCGATGGGCAACTGATTCACGCTGATCTACACACGGGCAATATGAAGTGGTATCGAGGCCGACTGGCCGTCTTGGACTTCGACGACTGTGGCGTGGGCCTACCCGTTCAGGACTTGGCTGTCGCCACCTACTACCTCCGCGATAACCAGGAGTACGAATCAGCACTCCGAGAGGGGTACGGTTCGGTTGCGGCGCTGCCATTAGTCAATGCGGATGACTTCGAGTGGCTGGTAGCTCACCGCAACGTACTCCTGCTCACCGAGGTGGCGGGTTGGGTGACGGCCGAATTCAAAGCGATCTTGCCGAAGTACGCCGCTGCCTCAGTGCGAAAGCTGCGAGCCTTCCTGGAAACGGGTCTTTTCTCGCACCAGTTGTCCGACTGAGACTCAAGAGGACGTTCGAATGCGATACGGCATCGACCTAGTAACTGTCGCAATCGTCTTCTAAGGTTCAAGTTATGCAGATCCTTCGTCGACTCGGCCTTGCTTCGGTAACAGTCTTGGCGTTAGCGGCCATCACCGTGCCAATGCATGTTGGCAGTGCGGCCACTGTGGTCGTTGACTACGGCGTCAATTCGGCTGTTGGGCCACTGGCCACAACCGCTCTTGCCTCCTTGCCGGTCAAGGGCTGGGCGCCGATGACGGGCTACTCCCGCGCGATGTTTGGTATTGCCTGGTCCGATACTGACCACAACGGTTGCGATCAGCGTGATGATGCCCTCTGGCGAGCCAGTCTGCAGCGAGGGGTGCGCACTAATGGATGCACGGTCACCAGTGCCACGGTGACCGATGTCTATACCAACCACGTAGTCCACTTCGTCCGGGGTGGTCTGTACAGCCAAGGATTAGACATCGACCACGTGGTGGCCCTGGGCAACGCGTGGGCCACAGGTGCGCAGTATGAGTCGGCCGCTATCCGTCTGAAGATTGCGACTGACCCACTGAACCTTTTGGCCGTGGACCCGAGTCAGAATCGCAAGAAGAGTGACTCCAACGCTGCATCGTGGCTACCACCAGTGGTGAGTTACCGCTGCTCCTACGTAGCCCGCCAAATCGCAGTAAAGAAGAAGTACGGCCTTTGGGTGGTCCCGCCCGAGAAGGCCGCCATGCAGCGCATCTTGAATACTTGCCCGCTCCGCCGCATTCCCGTAGGCGGCCTGCCGTACCCCACATTTGCCGAACGCAGTTTTCGGATACCAGCGGGAACTACCACAACGACGATTTCTCATTCGACGACCTCGTTGGCCGGCGGTGCACTTGATCCACGATTCGCCACCTGTGCGGCCGCCAAAGCGGCCGGGTACGGGCCATACGTACAGGGCAAAGACCCCGAGTACACGTGGTACCGAGACGGCAACCACAACGGCGTCGACTGCGAATAGCAAAAGCCGCCCCGGTTTCCCGAGGCGGCTTTCGGCACGGCTGTCTTAGAACAAGCTGATGATGTCGATACGGTCCATGATCTCTTTGGTCAAGAGCGGCATGGCGTCCAACGCCGTCATGTTCTCGCGCACCTGATCGGCGTTTGAGGCGCCGGTGATAACGGTGGAGACATTGGGGTTCTTGGCACACCAAGCCAACGAGAGCTGACTCAAGGTGATTCCGAGTTCGTCTGCAATGACCTTCAGTTCAGCAACCTTGCCATTGCGCTTCTCGTCAGTCAGGGCGGAGCGGAGCCATTCGTATCCGGGCAACGTGGCGCGGCTGCCTTCCGGCACGCCATTGAGGTACTTGCCGGTCAAGAGACCCGAGGCCAAGGGCGACCAGATGGTGGTGCCGAGGCCGATGTCTTCGTAGAGGCGCTTGTACTCATTCTCAACGCGGTCGCGCCAGAAGAGGTTGTACTGCGGCTGCTCCATAACGGGCTTGTGCAGGTGGTGCTTGTCGGCGATGTTCCACGCGGCGCGGATCTCATCGGCGCTCCACTCAGAAGTACCCCAGTAGAGAGCCTTGCCCTGGCTGATCATGTCGCTCATGGCCCAGACGGTCTCTTCGATTGGCGTGTTGGCGTCGGGGCGGTGACAGAAGACCAGGTCGACGAAGTCGAGACCGAAGCGCTCGAGGGAGCCATCAATGGCCTGGCTCAAGTACTTGCGGTTCAGGGTGTTCTTCATGTTGGGAACGTCGTGCAGGCCCCAGAAGAGCTTGGTCGAAACGACATACTCGTGACGCTTCCAGCCCAGTTGACGGAACGCTTCGCCCATGACGCTCTCGGACGCACCGGAGGCGTAGCCCTCGGCATTGTCAAAGAAGTTGACTCCGGCGTCCTTAGCGGCGCTGAGGCACTCAGCCGCTTCAGCGGCCTGAGCAATCTGATCCTTGTTGGCGAAGGTCACCCACGAACCGAAGGACAGCACGCTGACCTTAAGCCCGGATTGACCGAGGCGACGATATTCCATGTTCATTAATTTCTCCTTTGATTCGGTTATGACGTCAATGTGTCGAAGGTGTCTCCGACGGCATTGAGAATTTGGTGAAAGCGATGGCGGGCCGCCCGGCGGAGTTCGCCGAGCTCCTTAACTTCGTCGCTGTCGTGGTGATGGGTGAGCAGGCCAACGTGGTAGGCATCCTCGCACTGGAGCATGGCGACCCCGGCGCTCAGGAGCTCACCAATCTCACGAGATTGACCTGCCGAAAAGTGGGTGGGTTGATCGGCGCGACCGGTCACGCGGCTCCATCGGCGGCGGGCTTGCGAGGCACGGTGGGCCAGGAGTCGTAGGAAAGAGTTGACGGGGCACCCTTGGAGCCGCCGCGAACGGCCTTAGACACTCCGGCAATGACGGCACCAATAACGGACATGACGAGAAGTCCAAGCAGAATCTTGAGAAGTCGCACGAAGGCAGACTAGTCCGCCCTTTCATTTTTTGCGCCGGCGAGATACAATGAAATCAATGCAACAAGCTACGTTTTCCGGACTTCTTCTTCGATAGGCGGGCGCGACAACGCGCTCGCCGAAACCTCCCGCCCAGCGGGAGGTTTTTCGTTTTAGGAGTTCGGGAGCAGGATTAGAGAAGACACCATGGCGCCCCACCCCCAGCAGTCCAGCCCAATGGCATTCCACAAATATCGCTCCTTCGTACCCGTAGACCTGCCCGATCGCACGTGGCCTAATCGCCGACTCGAGCGGGCCCCGCTCTGGTGCAGTGTCGACCTCCGCGATGGCAACCAGGCGTTGATTGACCCCATGGACCCCGAACGCAAGTTGGCCATGTTTAAGCAGTTAGTCGCCATGGGCTTTAAAGAGATTGAAGTGGGCTTCCCATCAGCCTCACAGCCCGATTTTGATTTCGTTCGCCACATCATCGAAGAAGATCTCATTCCGCATGACGTAACCATCCAGGTTCTGACGCAGTGCCGGGAAGATTTGATCCGCCGCACGTATGAATCAATCCACGGGGCCCACAACGCCATCGTGCACTTCTATAACTCCACGTCGATTCTGCAGCGTCGGGTCGTCTTTGGTCTCGACAAAGAGGGCATCACCAAAATTGCCGTTGAAGCGGCTCACCTCTGTCGTTCCCTGGAGTCAACGTCGCCAACGACTGCGTTTCGTTACGAATACTCGCCCGAATCCTTCACCGGCACCGAGCTCGAGTACGCGGTCGAGATTTGCAACGCCGTTATTGATGCCATTCAGCCCTCTAAGGAGTGGCCGCTCATCTTGAACCTTCCCGCGACCGTCGAGATGTACACACCCAACCTCTACGCCGACGCCATTGAGTGGTTCTTGCGCCACATCAACCAACGCGAGAGCGTCGTGCTTTCACTACACCCTCACAACGACCGCGGCACGGCCGTGGCCGCAGCCGAACTCGGCGTGCTCGCCGGTGCCGACCGCGTCGAAGGAACCCTCTTCGGCAATGGTGAGCGGACCGGCAATGTCGACGTCGTCACGCTGGCGATGAATCTTTTCGCGCAAGGCGTTGACCCCGAGCTCGACATTCGCGACATCGATAAGGTTCGCCACGTGGCGGAGTACGCCAACCGTCTACCGATTCACCCTCGACACCCCTACGTCGGCGAGCTCGTCTACACGGCGTTCTCCGGCTCACACCAAGACGCCATCAAGAAGGGCATGACGGCTATTGGCGAAGAGTATGACGTTTGGGAAGTTCCCTACCTGCCCATCGACCCAAAGCACACGGGGCGTTCCTACGAGGCGATTATTCGTGTCAACAGCCAGTCGGGCAAGGGCGGCGTGGCCTACATCCTCGATACCGAATTCGGACTCGATCTGCCTCGGGCGATGCAGGTGGAGTTTTCGAAGCACGTGCAAGAGGCCGTTGAGGTGAGTGGGACTGAGATTTCTTCCGCCGGGATCATGGAAATCTTCACCGAGACCTATCTCAGCGAAGAGGGTTCGCTGCGCCTGCTTTCTTGTGAGGTTCACACCGGGAATAACAAGACGCGACTCTCCGCGCAGATCTTGGTCAATGGCGAGCACCGGACAATCTCGGGCGAAGGTAACGGTCCGATCGACGCCATGATGTCGGCCCTGCGCAACGAGATTGGTGTGGAGTTCTCAATCCGCGACTACAGCGAGCACGCCTTGACGAGTGGTTCGGAAGCGTCGGCCGTGGCCTACGTGGAGGCGGAATCAGAGTCGGGCGAGACGTGGTGGGGCGTGGGCATCAACCCCTCAATCCTCGACGCCTCACTGGAGGCAGTCGTGTCAGCCGCCAACCGTCGTCACCTCTAATCGCGACGGTACCTGTTAGATGGTGTGTGGCACAACTAATCTGACGCGATGAGTTCCCACACCCTGTTTCTAACGATTGGGTGGGTAGCAACCGCGATGGGCTGGTTCCTCACGGGCGTGCAATTGCGTCGGGCGTGGGTCGTTTCGACCGACGGCATCGCTCTGGCCACTTGGTCGACCTTTCTTTTCGCCACAATTTTCTGGATTTGGTACGGAGTATCCCTGGGCGATCCCGTAGTCCTCTGGAGCAGTCTCGTCATCTTCCCGATTCAACTGGCCGTGATTGCGCGTATTGAGCGCAAGGGCGAGATGAAGACGATCTTGTCGTCCGCGGCCTTTGTCTTTGTGACCTGCGGCATTCCGACCCTCGTCTGGGGGTGGCCCGGCGGCTGTTATGGCGCCGGCGTCCTCATGATGCTGAATCGCTGGCCCCAGATTCGCACCCTGATCAAGTCGGCGGATGTTGATGGCGTGTCGGTGGCCTCGTGGTCTATGGGCTTGGTCTCGTTGTTCCTCTGGGCCGTCTACTACTCAGAGAACAATCAGTGGGCACCACTCCTGTCCTGCGTGGCCGCTGCCCTTGGAAACCTCGTCATCGTGATACTTGCTTCATGGCGACACCAGCAACGACGCCAAGTTCGTCAAGCAGAATCAGTAGGGCCACTCGCCAGTTGAGCCCAACGCCTTGGCGACGGGCTTCAGCTTGAGGGCCAAGAGAACTTTGTAAACGAGGTTCAGGGCAAAGTAGGGGAGTTGGGCCAGCTGGCGCGCCAGTGAACCACAACGAGCCGCCAAGGTGTTAGGCCCCCGTCGGAACTGGGCCATGGACTGACTGCGTCCTTCGTAAATCCACTGGGACGAGAAGAACGTCAAGACGACGAGCGCCAGCGTCACGCCGATTGAAGAAAATGAGTCGTGCACCAAGAGACGGCCACCGTCTTTGACGCGGGCACCCCACTGACGGATGTCTTGCGAGGCGGGCTTGAATCGGTGGGCTCCATCGACGTAGAGGAGATCGAGTTGGCTAGTGACGTCGTTAGTGGCGTCATTGGCGTACTTGCGCAAGTAGGTGACACGGTCTCGCACGCCAGCGTTGGTGAGGTTGGCGAGGAAAATCTGATGGTCACTTTCGGCTTCCTCGGCGAAGCCGTCCAGCTCTTGAGGACCACGGTCGTTACCGCCGTGAGGGTCAATCGCGTACAGGGTGACGCCCGCGGCTGCCGAACTGGCCAGGACGCACATGGAGCGACCTTGGAACGATCCGATTTCGACCACGGTGCTGCCCGCACTCAATTCACCGGCGCGATCCCACAGGCGTTGCGCCTGGTCTCGGGTCATCCAGCCGTTGACGTTTGCTAGCGAGGTAAATACAGAGTTGAAATCAGCCATGAGCGTCCTCTCTTATTCGTTTGAGTGTACGACACGACCTTCGCCGTCGAAGACTCCTCGAAGCGACCCCGCTCGATGGGTCTCCTCAAAGGCCGAAATGTCCGTTTCCCGAAGGAGGGAGATGCCAATGTCGTCCCAACCATTGAGGAGTCGCTCGCGGGTGATGGGGTCGAGGGTGAACGGCTGGCGCCAGTTTTTCTCGGCAATTTCGACGGTCATATCCGCTACGTCAACGGTGATTTCGAGGTTGGGATCCGCCTTCACCAACTCCATGAGTTCACTCACGGCCTCTTGGGGCAGCTCAACAATGACGAGGCCCTGCTTGGAGGAGTTGTTCTTGAAGATGTCGCCGTACGACGATGCGATGATGGCCTCAAAGCCGTAGTCCATGAGGGCCCATACGGCATGCTCGCGGGATGATCCCGTACCAAAGCGCGGGCCGGCAATGAGAATGGAAGCTCCGACAAACTCTGGCTGATTTAAGACGAACGACTTCTCATCTCGCCACTGGCTGAAGAGTCCGCGACCAAAGCCGGTGCGCTCGACACGCTTCAACCAGTCCGAGGGAATGATCTGATCGGTATCGACATCGGAACGCTCGAGGGGCACAGCACGACCCTGAATCACGTGGACGGCCTTCATGCGCCAACCTCGGGTGCGGCAAAGTGGCCCGCAATCGCCGTGGCGGCCGCTACGGCTGGTGAGACGAGGTGGGTTCGACCACCGCGTCCCTGGCGTCCTTCAAAGTTTCTGTTCGACGTGGAGGCGCTGCGCTGACCCGGAGTTAACTGATCGGGGTTCATGCCGAGACACATGGAGCACCCCGGTTCGCGCCATTCGAAGCCGGCGTTTGTAAAGAGCTGGTCGAGCCCTTCGCTTTCGGCCTGCGTCTTAACTCGGTGAGAGCCGGGCACGACGAGAGCCCGAACATTGGCGGCCACCGTGCGACCTTGAATCACGGCCGCAGCGGCACGTAAGTCCTCGATGCGAGAGTTCGTACACGACCCAATAAAGACGACGTCGACGGGGATGGAGGTAACTGGCGTGCCGGCCGTCAGGCCCATGTACTCCAGCGCTCGCTCGGCCGCGTTGCGTTCGGCACTGTCGGTGAACTCCTCCGGGTCGGGAATCACTCCGTCGATGGCGACTACCTGTGATGGGTTGGTTCCCCACGTGATGGCGGGGGAGAGTTGGGTGCCGTCGATTTCGACGATTGCGTCAAAGCTCGCCCCGTCGTCTGAGACGAGCGTGCGCCAAGCAGCTGCCGTTGCTTCAAACTCTTCTCCGGAGGGTACGCCGGCCCGACCGCGCAAGTAGTCAATGGTCTTTTCGTCGACGGCCACGATGCCGGCGCGGGCGCCCGCTTCGATGCTCATATTGCAGAGCGTCATGCGACCTTCCATGCTGAGATCACTAATGGCTCGACCGCGATACTCCACGACGTAGCCCGCGCCACCACCAGTGCCGAGTCGATTGATAATCGAAAGGGCGATGTCCTTCGCGGTGACACCGAGGGGAACGGGTCCCGTGACGGTGACCGACATGGTCTTGGGCTTTTGTTGGGGCAAGGTCTGGGTGGCCAGCACGTGTTCCACTTCGCTGGTGCCAATGCCAAAGGCCAGGGCGCCGAGTGCCCCGTGGGTCGAAGTGTGTGAGTCGCCGCAGACAATGGTCATGCCGGGCTGACTGACGCCGAGCTCGGGCCCGATGACGTGAACGATGCCCTGGTTCTCATGGCCCATCGGAAAGAGTGTGATACCGAACTCGTCACAGTTCGAGGAGAGCGCTTCGAGTTGCTTCTTGGAGATGGGGTCGGCAATGGGCGTGCCGGGAGGATCGGTGGGCACGTTGTGGTCGGCCGTAGCCAACGTGCGATCAGGTCGACGAACCCGACGGTTGTTAATGCGCAGACCATCGAAGGCCTGGGGGCTTGTCACTTCGTGCACTAGGTGCAGGTCGATGTAGATGAGCGTGGGCTCACCCACACCTTCGGTAACGATGTGGCGGTCCCAAATCTTTTCGAAGAGCGTCCGTGCGGCCACGTCTAACGGATTCCGATGATTCGGCACTTCAGTTGGTTGCCGTTGGGTGCGCTGTAGATCACGTCTTCGCCAAGCTTCTTGCCCAGGAGTGCTTCGCCTAGGGGTGAGGCGGGGGATGCTGTCAGCATGCCCTCGGGCTTCTCTTCGATCGAGCCAATGAAGAACTCTTGCGCTTCGTCGTCGGACTCGCCGTCGTAGGCCACGGCCACAATCGAGGCATGCCCCACTGCTTCGGCATTTTCGTCACGTTCCACGAGTTCGTGATTGCGGATGATGTGCTCGATTTGGCGAATCCGAGACTCCATTTTGCCCTGCTCATCCTTGGCGGCGTGGTAGTCGCCGTTCTCCGAAAGGTCGCCCAACATGCGGGCCGCCTCGATGATGCGGGCAATTTCGACACGACCGACCGTGCTCAAGTGGTCGACTTCTTGTTGCAATTTATGCAACGTGGCTTGGGTAATACGTTGGATTTGGCCAGACACAGCAGTCACCTCATAGCGGCTAGGGCTCAATTCTACCGAAATGGGGGATTCCCGCTCAAGGCTGGTTTGCCACGACTCCACCTGGTCGGCGAGACTAGAGGAAGTTAAAAGGCAAGGTACGCAACATGTCGCAGCACACAGCACATCGCATTGCCGTCATTGGTGGTGACGGGATCGGACCCGAAGTCACCGCGGCGGCCCTCGAAGTTGTGGCGGCGACTGGCGTAGCCCTTGAAACGACAGAGTTCGATCTCGGCGCCGCCCGCTACCTGCGCGATGGTTTTGTGCTGGATGATGCCACTCTGAGCGCACTCGGAAGCCACGACGCCATCTTGCTGGGCGCGATTGGTCCCGCCATTGGCGACACGAGGATTCCCGGAGGGCTGCTGGAGCGGGGACTTCTGCTGCGCATCCGATTCGGCCTTGATCTCTATATCAACTACCGACCCTTCCGCGCCACGCCCGGTTCGCTGGCCGAAGGATGTGAGTTTGCGATTGTCCGTGAAAACACCGAAGGCCCCTACGCCGGTGAAGGTGGCGTCCTGCGCTACGGCACACCTCAGGAAATCGCTACGCAGGGTTCGGTCAACACTCGCTTTGGTGTGGAGCGTTGTATTCGCTACGCCTTTGAGCGCGCCATCACCTTGGCTCGCCCCAAAGTCACGCTCGTTCATAAGACCAACGTCCTGACGTTTGCCGGCGACCTCTGGCGACGCGTGATGGCCGAAGTGGCCAGCGAGTACCCCACGGTGGAGGTTGACTACCAGCACGTGGACGCCGCCTGCATCTATCTCGTGGAAGACCCCCAGCGCTACGGCATCTTGGTGACCGACAACCTCTTTGGTGACATCCTCTCCGACCTCGCGGGAGCCGTGACCGGTGGCATTGGCTACGCGGCCTCGGCCAACTTGAACCCACCACGGGTCAACGCTTCACTCTTGGAGCCCGTTCACGGTGCCGCCCACGACATTGTGGGAACCAATCGAGCCAACCCTCTGGCCGCCATCGTCTCTTCGGTTCTCATGCTGGAGCACCTCGGTGAGATCGAGGCTGCACAACGCATCCGCACCGCGGTGGCAGACTTTGACGGAGATACCGTCGCACTCGGAACAACGGGAATCACAAAAGAAATTCTTCGGAGG
This sequence comes from Actinomycetota bacterium, assembly GCA_009701115.1. The sequence goes on from WLKR01000006.1 coordinate 14,880, forward strand.
ATTTAAATGCCCATTACCCCTACCGCCAAAATCTGGATGGACGGCCAGTTCGTCAACTGGGACGACGCCAAGGTCCACGTGCTTTCCCACGGACTCCACTACGGCTACGGTGCCTTCGAAGGCGTGCGGGCCTACCCCACGTCGAAGGGTCCCGCCATCTTCCGCCTCCGCGAGCACATGCAGCGGTTGTTGAACTCCGCCAAGATCCTCATGCTGGAAGTTCCCTTCACGCTCGACGAGCTCTGTGACGCCACCGTGGAAGTCGTTCGCGTTAATGGCATGACCAACGGTGCCTACATTCGTCCCCTCGTCTACCTCGGTTACGGCGAAATGGGCGTCAACCCACTGCCCGCTCCCGTCAACGTCTCGATTGCCTGCTGGCCCTGGGGCGCCTACCTCGGCGACGACGGACACAACAACGGTGTGCGCATGAAGATCTCCTCGTGGCACCGCCACGACCCCAACGCGATGCCGACGGCCGCCAAGGGCACCGGTATGTACCTGAACTCCGGCCTAGCCAAGGTCGAGGCCCTGAAGGCCGGCTACGACGAAGCCATCCTGCTCGGCCCTGACGGTCGTCTCTCGGAGTGCTCCGGCGAGAACCTCTTCATTGTGCGCGACGGTGTAATCGTTACGCCCCCATCTTCCGAGGCGGGTGCACTGGCCGGTATTACGCAAGCCTCCATCGTGACTCTCGCGAACGACCTCGGTTACGAAGTGCGTTTCGAGGCCATGGTTCGGACCGACCTGTACTTGGCCGACGAGGCCTTCCTGACCGGAACGGCCGCCGAAGTGGTGCCGATTAGCTCCGTGGATGATCGTGTTGTCGGCAACGGCAAGCCCGGACCCATCACCTCGCAGCTCCAGTCGAACTACTTCAAGATCGTCCGTGGAGAGATCCCCGCGTACGAGCACTGGCTCACTGTCTGCTAGGTAGACCACCGGTGACGCTGCCTCGCGCCACTAATCTCAAAGCGTGACTCAACCGAACTTCGTTCCCGTTCCCGACAGTGCCATCGTGCGTGCCACGATGACCACGGCGACCCCAGAAATTGGTCGCGCCAAGAAGGCCGGTCTGCTCGGTGGACCGAACCACGGTTCCGGTGTTGGTCGCGGCACCGCGACCCCCGATGCCGGTTACGCCTTGACGTTGACCCACGAATATCTTCATCAGCACCACATTGTCGACACGGCCGAAGTCAACCATCACGACCTCGAGGTCGCCATGGCGGCGCTGGCGAGCAAGCGGGCCGGACTGTACGGACGCGGACCGTCAATGAGCGATGTTCGCTTTGCCTTTGAGCTGGCCGGCATTACCAATGGCACCGGCGTCGTCTCGCCTTCCTTCGCTACCCAACTTCGCGGCGTGGGCCATAGTTACTTCCTGCTCCGTGACTTTGTTGATGGCGTCGATGTCGATCTGCTGCGTGGCACGGTCGCCGAAGCACCCATTGCCTCGCACTAACGGATCTCGAAAGGATCACGATGAGCTTTGACCTAACAACTGAACAGCGCGCCTTTCGCGACATGATGCGGTCCTTTGTAGATGCCCGCGTGGCACCGCACGCCGCCGAGTACGACAAGAGCCAGGAGTATCCCTGGAAGTCGTTCGAAGCGTGCAAAGAGATTGAGTTGCCAGCTCTCGGTATCCCCGAGGCCTACGGCGGCGCGGGCGCCGACATGGTGACCCAGGCCATCATGGCTGAAGAGCTCGCTCGTGGCTGCGCCTCGACGTCGGTCACCATGCTGATCTCCAAGCTCGGCATGCTGCCGGTCATGAACTTTGCCTCCGAAGAGATCAAGCAGGCCTACCTGCCGCGTGTTGCCAGCGGTGAGATTCAGTCGAGCTACTGCCTCTCAGAGGCCGACGCCGGCTCGGACGTGGCCGCGATGCGTTGCAACGCCGTGCGAGACGGTGACGAGTACATCTTGAACGGTTCGAAGTACTGGATTACTAACGCCGGAATCTCCGACACCTACACGGTCTTTGCCACGACGGCACCCGGTACTGGTGCTCGTGGGGTTAGCTGTTTTCTCGTAGAGAAGGACTGGGGCGTCAAGTTCGGTGACGGTGAAGACAAGATGGGTCTTCGCGCTTCGCCAACGGCCGAAGTGATCTTTGACAACGTCCGTGTCCCAATCTCTC
>WLKR01000060.1 GCA_009701115.1 Actinomycetota bacterium
GGTCTATTACAACATCACCATCACGGGACTCTCCGTTGCCGTGGCCCTCTACATCGGCACACTGGAGTTACTCCAGGTTTTGGCCAATCAGTTGAAGCTCACGGGTGGCCTGTGGGACTACGCCGGCAATTTCGATATCAACAAAGCCGGCTTCATCGTGGTAATGATGTTCATCGTGATCTGGGCCGGCGCTCTAGCGCTCTGGCGATACGGCAAAGTCGAGAGTCGCTGGGAGGCCGCCGCCATCCGAGCGCAGATTGCTCGTGGTGAAACGCCTGATCGCCACTCGGCCGGCATCACGCTGGGTGCCGTGCACGAACCCTTCACTATTGACGAATAGTTAGTAAACAGCAAAAAAGGCCAGACGCGAGTCTGGCCTTTTTTGTTTAGAGGCTCGTTAGCCTCGCTGGTCCAGTAGTCGACGAGCAATCACCTTGAGGCAGAGAGTCTCGTCAGCGCCTTCAAAGATCGACAGCACGCGAGCGTCCACGTAGTAACGGCTCACGGCGTACTCCTCGGCGTAGCCCATACCACCGTGAATCTGCAGGGCTTCGCGGGTAACCCATTCGGCAGCACGGCAGACGTAGGCCTTGGCCATCGAAGCTTCCAGGGTGCCTTCGCCCTTGGCCATCAAACGAGCTACGGCCAGTGAATACTGGCGAGTCGACTGAATAATGGCGGCCATGGTGCCGAGCTTCACCTTGGTGAGTTCGTAGTTAGCAATGGGCTCACCGAAGACGACGCGGTTCTGGGCGTACTCGTAGGCCGCTTCGTAGGCGGCCTGCATGAGACCAACGGCGCGAGCGGCCGTTTGGATGCGGCCATTCTCGAATCCGGCCATCTGGTAGTAGAAGCCCTTTCCGAGACCGGCTTCGCCACCAACGAGGTTGGCGTCTGGCACGAACCAGTTGTCGAAGTTGATTTCGTAGGAGTGCATGCCGCGGTAACCCAGCGTGTCAATGGGGCGACCTTCGAGGCGGCCATTGGCGTCGCTGCGACCTTCAGACGATGCGTCCTGGGTGAAGAGAAAGCCGTGACCATCGGCGATGGGCTTTTCCACTAGGAAGAGCGAAAGACCACGGTGAGTCTTGCTGCGGTCGGGGTCGGTACGAGCCAGGAGCATGAGCACATTGGCGCGGGCGCCAAAGGTGCACCACGTCTTGGTGCCGTTGATCAACCAGCCACCCTCGGTCTTGGTGGCCATGGTCGTGATTCCAGCGACATCACTGCCGTAGTCGGGCTCGGTAACGGCTACGGCCGCGAGCACTTCGGCAGTAGCGAGCTTGGGCAGCCACTTTTCTTTCTGCTCTTCGGTGCCACCGCTCACGAGGGCACGGGTCAGGATTTCGGGACGGGTGATGAGTGATCCACCGATACCGAGTCCACCCCAGGTGAGCTCTTCAGTCGCAACGACCATGCCGAGGTAGTCACTCTCCGAGCCGTCAGCAAAGCCGCCGTACTCCTCGGGAACTGAAAGACCAAAGCCACCAACTTCGGCGAGACCGCTGATGATTGATTCAGGAATGTCGCCGTTGGTGCGGTGAATGTGCTCGGCGTGGGGGCGTACCTCTTGTTCGGCAAAACGGTGGAAGGTGTCTCCCACCATTTGGAATGCTTCGTCGAGATGACGAGCACCCGGCTTGTCGGCGAGGCTGCCCAAGAACTTGGGGTCACGGTAGGTCTCAACGAATGCTGCGAACTGGGCGTACCAGTCGGCGGCAAATCCCCACGTTGATTCACGTCCGATAACGCGACCGGCCAGGTCGGTGATGGCTCCGGCCAAGAAGGCGGCCGTGAGGTTGGATTCAGTGGAACCCTTGGCGGCGTAGTCGAGATTGAACCGAGCGGTGGCAATGGCACTTGACGCGTGCGCAATGTCGTAGGCCAAAGTTTGGTTCTCATCGATCCCACCGCGTGCGGCGAGTTGATCGACTGCCCCATCGAGCAGGCGTTGGGCGGCCGCGATTAATTCGGCAGCGTTGGAGAGGTCAAGGGCAGGTGCAGTCATGGAGTCGAATTTACCGGTGAAGCCGCCCTCATCGGACAGTCCTAGGCTCTGAGTTATGCGCGTAACGATGATGCTGGCCGATGCGGCCCACGTAGCCGACGGGAAGCTGTACATCTTGGGCGGCGGCTGGTCATTGACTGGCCCCGAACCGACCCCTTCGGCCGTAGTCGTCAAGCTGGAAATTGACCGCCACGAGACTGGTGTGAGCCATCATTGGGAGTTATTTCTCGAGGATGCTGACGGTCAACTAATCGTCCTGGACACCCCCGAGGGGCCCCAGACGGTGGAGGTCCGTGGTGAATTTGAGGCCGGAGAGCCCATCGGTATTCCCGAAGGAGCTCCCGTCGATCTCCCGATTGCTATTAACTTCGGACCACTGCCTTTGATGCCCGGCGCTCGCTACACCTGGCGCTTGGTCATCGACGGCACCACGCCGAGTGGCGGCGCCCTCAGTTTTTCCACCCGGAGCGCCGCTCCCGATTCGCTGTAAAAAAGAAAGGTACCTGACATGACCACCCACGACCGCCCCTTTGGCCGCTACTTCGAAGATTTTGAGCCCGGTGACACCTTTAAGCACTGGCCCGGGAAAACCATCACCGAATTCGATGATCACCTCTTCTGCATGATGACGATGAACCACCACCCACTCCACACCAACGTCTACTTCGCCGAGCACGAGAGTGTTCAGAAGCGCAACGTCGTTGTCGGCAACTTGGTGTACTCCCTCGTGCTCGGCATGTCGGTCCCCGATATCTCCGGTGCCGCTATTGCCAATCTCGAAATTGAATCGTTGCTCCACAAGAACCCCACGTTCCACGGCGACACCATCTACGCCGAGACTCGCGTCTTGGACAAGACCGAGTCGAGCTCGAAGAATGACCGCGGCATCGTCAAGGTCGAGACCAAGGGTTTCAACCAAGACGGTCTTGAGGTCTGCTACTTCCGCCGCAAAGTAATGGTCTGGAAGAAGGAGTTCGCTCCGGTCCGCCAGCGCCCCTACTCCGGTGATGTCTGGGCCTAACGCCATTCGCGCGTTCCAAAAATCACTCTTAGCAGCCGCACCACAACTCCATCGGGCGTTGCCGTGGTCGAGTGTGAGTGATCCTTGGGCGATTCTGGTCAGTGAGGTGATGCTGCAACAGACGCAAGTTGCTCGCGTGATTCCCGCGTGGCTTAACTTCCTCGATCTGTTCCCTACGCCACAGGTCTGCGCCGCCGCGCCGCTGGCTGACATTCTGCGGGCGTGGCAGGGGATGGGTTTTGCGCGACGAGCACGAAATCTTCAATTGGCCGCTCAGGTCATCGTGAATGACTTTGACGGCGTCGTTCCATCGACACCGGCAGCCCTGCGCTCCCTGCCCGGGGTCGGCGCATACACCGCCCACGCGGTGGCCAGCTTTGCCTTCCGCCAACCAGTAGCGGTGCTCGATACCAATGTCGGACGCGTCGTCGCTCGTGCCATTGCCAATGAGACGCTCACTGCGAAGCGGGCCCAAGAAGTGGCCACCGAGCTGCTCGGAACTACTGATTCGGCCCAGTGGAATCAGTTGATGCTTGATCTCGGTGCGCAGTTCTGTCGGGCTACGCCGCTATGTGAAACCTGTCCCGTGGCCTCAGCCTGTGCGTGGCGTCGTGCGGGCGGCCCAGATCCCGCTGTTCGCTCGGGTGGCGTCTCGACACCACAAACGCGCTTTGCCGGATCGCTCCGCCAACAGCGGGGAATGGTTTTACGCAGTCTTGGCGCTACGCCGATGAGTCGAACGATGCTCGAACAACAAGCCGGCATCGATCCCGTCCGGTTGCCAGAAGTATTGGATGGCCTCGTGAGTGACGGCCTCGTAGAGCGCAGGAAGTATTCGTACTACCTGCCGGGAGATTAACGACCGAGAAATTCACCGATGAGGTGGTGCACGGTATCGGGATCTTCGAGGTGCAGGAAGTGACCAAGCCCGGGGAGAATCTCCATTTCTGAGCCAGTCGCGAGGAACTGCAACGTGCCGTCAGTAACCGACGGGGCGATGCAACCATCGTTCTCTCCGTGGAGATAGAGAACCGGCATGTCGGGCACGCGATTGAAGGAGTCGCGCATGTACTGCAACTCCTCCTTGGGCTGAGGCGGCGTAAACATGGCGCGGTAGTAGCCCAGTGCGGCGCCGAGATTCTCAGGTGTGCCAAGTGCGGTGCGTACCGACGCAAAATCGTCTTCGTGGGCGTACCCGGGTGACCAGTCATTCCAGAGTTGGTCAATAAACGAAAGCTCATTGAGAGAGACCACAATGTCAGCGAGTGGTGACTGGAAGAAGAACATGTACCAACTGAGGCGAAGTTGGTCATAGGTCATAAAGGCCTGCGCCATTAGTGGGGTAGGGGGTACGGACATAGTGACCCCCTTACGCCAGCGCTGCGGTGCTGAGGCCAGCGCGGCGTAGGCCGCAACGGCACCCCAGTCGTGTCCGATGAGGACGGCGTCACTGCCACCCCCGAGTGCTTCATGCAGTTGGTTGACGTCGTGGGCCACTGCCGTCGTGTGATAATCACCTGATGCCGAAATGGAACTCGGGGCGTACCCGCGCATGGCCGGTGCCACGACGTGGTAGCCCAGGCCGGCAAGATACGGCATGAGGTAGCGAAAGGTGTAGTTGGTATCGGGAAAGCCGTGGAGCAGGACGGCGAGTGGGCCGGTCGGCTCGCCAGCCGATGTGTAGGAGATCGTGACGTCACCGAGGTCTATTGAAGAAGTATTCATACCGCCACGGTACTCAATGATGCCTGTAGCCTCGCGACTGTGACCGAACTTTCAATCCCGAAGTACCGCGAAGTGCTCGGCCACTTCGCCACTGGCGTCGTGGTGATTGCCGCTATGACACCCGAAGGACCCGTTGGGTTTACCTGCCAGTCCTTTGCGGGACTCTCGCTCGAACCACTCTTGGTGACGTTTGCCGCACAGCGCAATGGAAGCTCTTGGCCGCGCATGCAGGGCGCTGGTTCGCTCGCGATATCAGTACTTGGCGAAGATCAAGAGTCGGTCGCTCGTACCTTTGCGACATCGGGTATTGACAAGTTTGCCGCAGTGGCGTGGTCGCCAGGAACGAATGGTGCACCGCAGATCGCTGGATCTATTGCCATTGTCGAAGCATCGATTGAGCATTCGAGTGAGCACGGTGATCATGACATCGTTGTCGCCGCGGTGACCGGACTAGAGGCACGCGCAGGAGCTCCGCTCCTGTACTTCCGAGGGGGATTCGGAACCTTTGCGGTGTAGGCAAGCACAAATTTCCAATGACCAAAGGGTCATTGCATGATTGTCGTGGGCATCCTCATCGGTGTGATTGTTCTTTCGTTGGTCGCGCTGCGCGTCAACAAACTGCACCGCGACGCGCAGCGATTAATCGCCCCACCATCGATACCACCACTGGAAGTTCGGCCCATCATTCGAGTCGTCGGTTCCGACATGCCCCCGCTGCCGTCAATGGAGCTGAACCGACCCAGTATCGATAAGTCAAAAAACTACGTCTTTGGGGAAAATCTCGACCCACCTCAGACCTATCCGACTCTGAGCTCACCCCGTGAGCAGTGGGCGATTGAACGGTCGTCCCACCGCAGTCGATGGCCCCGAGGTTCGGTAAAGATTCTCGGGTTCGCTCTCGTGGTCATTGCAGTGCTGCTCGTAGCGGGCACCCTGCTGGCGCAGCGTTAAGCACCAACGCCGAGGGCGTTCAGGATGAAGGCGTAGACCGCCGCTTCGTCACGCCACGCGTCGTAACGTCCTGACGGTCCGCCGTGTCCGGCACCCATTTCCATTTTGAGATAGGCCACATTGCTCTCGTTGGCATCACGGAGTGCCTGCACCCACTTGGCGGGCTCCCAGAAACCAACTCGGGAATCGTTCAACCCACCGGTGGCAAACAACGTGGGGTAGCGCTCAGAGCGAAGGTTGTCGTAGGGCGAGTAGCTCTTCATCGTTCGGTAGGCGAGTGGATCGGCGTCGGGATTACCCCACTCTTCCCATTCATTCGTAGTGAGTGGGAGTGAAGCATCCAGCATCGTGGTGAGGGCATCGACAAAAGGCACCTCGGCGACGACGGCCGTGAACAGCGTGGGGTCAAGATTCATGACCGCACCCATCAAGAGGCCGCCGGCCGATCCGCCGCGAGCGGCAAATCGATCGCTCGAAGTCCACTTGTGGTCGACGAACCAACGGGCGCACCTTACGAAGTCGCTAAACGTGGTTGGCTTCTGAGCCAGTTTGCCCATTTCGTACCAGGCGCGACCCATCTCGCCACCACCGCGAATGTGAGCGATGGCGTAGATTACGCCGCGGTCCAACATAGAGATGCGGAAGGCCGAGAAGGCCGGGTCAAATGAAATCTCGTAGCTTCCGTAGCCCTCGAGGAGCATCGGTGCATCGCCGGTCGGTGAGAGGTGGCCATCGGCACCAACGGTGACGAGGTCACGGCGTGCGACAACCGAAACAGGAATGAGGTGGCCGTCGGAAGCCGGCACCCAAATACGACCCGTGACGTAATTCTCAGCCTTAAATCCACCTCGAACTTCCTGCTGCTTGCGGGTAATCATTTCGCCAGTGGCGAGATTCACATCGGCCACTCGCCTCGGTGTGATGAGCGAAGTCTCCACAATGCGCAGATATTCGGTGTCGTAGGTCGGTGTGTCGGCCGCCACAATCGTGTGAGGCGAGACAC
>WLKR01000061.1 GCA_009701115.1 Actinomycetota bacterium
ACTGCGTTGACCTGCCCAATTGGGAGAGCCACCATGTCCGAAGCAGACCAAGTCTGAGTGGTCTTGAGCAGTCCGCTGGACTCTCCGGGATACTCCAATGCCGTCATGTGGCCAAAGCCCATTTGACTGACCTGCGAGAGAAGTCCGTCCTTGCCAACTTGTCGTGCAATGAGGTAGGTCCCGATGTTGGACGACTGGCTAAGCACTTCGGTGGTGCTCAGATTCAAGACTCCATGATGTTCCGCATCGTGGAAGAGGCGCGTACCTACGCGCGTCGAATATGGCACTCGGAACCGAGTGGTTGGACTAACCGCACCCGACTGGAGGGCGGCCGAGAACGGAACAATCTTGAACACTGAACCTGGGAGGTAAACCTGGGTTATGCCTAGGTTCATGATGGTTTGCCGAATGTTGGGCACACCAATATTCGATCCCCAGTCCGTCACCGGAGTTAGTGGACCAGCCGGTACCGCATGATTAACCAACGAGGCATTGGCGAGGATTTCACCCGTACGTACGTTCATAACGATGGCAACTCCGGAGTATCCACCAGTGAGACGGAGCTGCTTCGCCAGAGTCTGTTCGGTAACAAATTGCAGAGCAGAGTCAATCGTGAGTTCGAGGCTCATGCCGGCCTTAGCCTTCTTGATGACACGGGTAGACGATCCCGGCAGCGCCAAACCGGACTGGTTGGTCAAACCTTCGGCTTCGCCAGCTTGGCCCGCCAGGAGCGATTCGTACTGGGTCTCAAGACCGGCCGAACCAGTTCCTGATGCATTGATGTATCCGAGAAGCGAACGGGCCAACATGCCATTGGGTGAAGAACGATCGGTGGACTGTTCAATGACCAGTCCAGGAAGACTGAGGCGCTGCAGGTCGCGTCCGTCGTTGACGCTCATGGAGTTAGTGAGCACTACGTACCCCGACTTACGCTTCAGCATCTTTGTCAAACGCGGAACGGGGATGTTTACCCACTTGCTGATCTGTTCGGCCGTTGCGCGGGGATGAACGATTTGAAAATTGTTAGCGATAACTCGATAGGTCGGCCGCGAAACCGCGAGAACCGCCCCGTAACGGTCGTACATGCCACCGCGTAACGCCGGCACCGTGATGGTATGCCGCACTTGACCGTTGGAAATACTTTTCCACTTCGCCTGCTCAACAATCTGAAGATTCCCGACCGGGACCAACATCACGAGCGTAAGAATCGAAACGATTCCCCAAACCACGCCGATGCGACGTGTCGTCTTAGGGCGTACCCGGTTGTGTATCCAGGGGTTCACCTCGTTCATTTGCCACTACCTCTGCTTTGGCGCGGGTGTTGCAATGGAAATGCGTGACGATGTCACTACACGAGATTTCTCAGCAGCTCCCCCGACAAAACGAGGCGGCGCCAAGCGCACATTAAGTGGCGCCTGGTGAATCTGAATAACCGTCTGGGGCACCACGAGGTGCATGTGACCCGCGGCCGTGGCAATGCGCTCAGGCGCAGCCGCACGGGTAAATGCATCAACAGAAGTCGCGTAACTGGACTGAGCATCAAGAAGCTGGCGCTGCATCGCCCCGATCTGCATCTGGCGGGCATTGGCCAAAATCAGGGCACCAATAGTCAAGACGGCCAATCCGAAGAGGAGGACAGGAACCGTGATGGATGAACGGCGCTTGGCGACCCGACGAGCAGCGCGGGCTGTCGATACCCGCTTTCCGGGCGCACGCGTGGTGCGCTTCGGTTCAAGGGCAACACGCCGTGGAGTTGAAATTACGCTCACGACGCAACCTTCGTGCCAATGCGCATCCGTGCTGAACGAGCACGAGGATTACGGGCGAGTTCATCTTCGGTCGCGACGATGGCGCCACCCTTGCGTACCGTCATTGTTGCCACGGCGCCACAGACGCAGCCCAAAATCACGGGGCAAGTGCAGCCACCCGTAGCTTGGTACTTTAAGAATTCCTTCGTCACTCGGTCTTCACCAGAGTGATAAGAGATGACCGCAAGGACTCCCCCAACCGCTAGCACCTGAACCGCACCATTAAGCACTTCGTCAAGCTCGCGAACTTCTTCGTTGATCGCGACACGAAGAGCCTGGAAAGCACGAGTTGCCACGTTGCCACGTCGCCTCGCGGCCATTGGCACGACTACTTCAACCGCCGTCACAAGCTCACTAGTGGTTTGAGGCTGACGAGCGAGGATTGACTTAGCAATGGCGTGGGCAAATTTGTCTTCTCCGTGCTCGCGAAGGAGCGTGCGGAGCTCATCGAGCTCCACCGAAGCGATGTATTCAGCGGCGGTAATACCGCAGGTGCCGTCCATGCGCATATCGAGAGGCGCGTCTGCACGAAACGAGAAACCGCGCTCTTCGTCATCAAGCTGGGGCGACGAAACTCCAAGATCAGCAAAGACTCCGACTACTTCTCGACCGGCGATCCACTCACTCTCGGTCTGCACGAATGCGGCGACGTTGGAGAACGTACCGGCGACCACGCGAGCACGATCACCGAAAGGGGCGAGTCGTTCGGTGGCGGCCTGGCGAGCAATGGGGTCACGATCGATACCCAGAACTGCGACATCATCACGCATGGCGAGAATGGCGCTGGCGTGGCCCGCTCCGCCCAAGGTTGCATCGATAATCACGCCGGGCGCGACTGATCGAAACGCGGCGAGAACCTCAGCTTCGAGGACGGGAACGTGATTAAAGGCTCGGGTCATTCGCTGCTCGCCGACTGACTCGTCCCAATGGGTATTGGGGCGAAACACCAACGAGCGGGCGGAGGAGGTTGCTCGTTCGGTGCTAGTCGGCGAGCGGCGCAAGATCCCAGCGCTGCTCACGTACGTGAAGTTCTTTGTCAGTACATCTCCTCGGTTCATGCGATTGTTTTGGCGAAAATTGAAACGTTGGCTTCGATGCTTGATGCGTAGGCGTCGGGTGTCCAAACTTCAATGTGGTCACCGTTACCGGCGAACACGACTTCACCGTCGAGGCCGAACATCTCGCGAAGTTGCGGGTTCAGCAAAAAGCGACCCTGCTTGTCAATCTCAATTTGGTAAGTGTGGAAGTTCGTATTACGGAACCGTTCGTCGTACTCCACGCTCTCGTGAAGGCGAGCAAAGCGCTTCTCGTAATCACGTTCGAAGTTCTCAACAGTCCAGATTCCGACCACATTCATTTCGTACGGCGCGATGTACCCGGCGCCTTCAAAGGGGGTGCGGAATCGTGACGGAAGGACGAGCCGTCCCTTTTCGTCAATTGAATGTCGATAGTTGCCTACAAACAGCGTCACGGCTCACCTCCCCTCTTGAAGTACAAACGTACTCCATTTTGCTCCACTTAGTGTGCTTTTTGCTCCACTACGTGCCATTTATGCCATGGTAGGCGACATTTTGGGGGTGCGCAAATCGAAATTGGCACGAAATTGCCGAATCTGGGCAAGAAAATGCCCGTAAAGGGCAAAACAGTGGGAATTTAAGGCTTGGCTTAGGCCAGGAGCATGAGGTTGCGGCGGTGCTGAACGGCCGAGGCGCCTAGGACGCGATCCACAATAGCCTCAGCTTCTGGGACCAAATTGAGCGAATCGAGCGTTAATACGGCCTCGAGCGCTTCGTTCATACCCTCGGGACATTCAGCCAGAAGGTTGGCCAGTGCGGCGATTGAACGGGCGGGCAGGAGCGTTGACAGGAAGATTCCCTCGCGAACGTGCCACTGGGTGACCCCAACGAGCTTTCGCCCTTCGTAGAAGAGTTCACCCGGGCCCGATGTGGCAAAACAGGCCGTTCGCAGTTCCTTCGGCCCCGAAACGCCATCACCAACGACCGCGGGGGCCGTTGGGAGAAAGTTCACCATGGCGCGATACCACCACTCGCCCGGCAGAAGGGCGTTTCGGCGGACATCATCGCTGACGCGAGGATCAGAGGCGGGAATCCACCAGTCAATCCAGAGATCGTCAGGCTGCAGTAAGACGACGCCCCCGCCGCCTCGACGACGGCGCACCGGGTGAAAGTCGTCTATGTCGGCCCTCAAGACATCATCGGGCTGCGACCCACCAAGCACCACAAAGGGCTCGTCAATGCGCACGATGAAAGCCGTAGCTTCTTCGAAATTGCGCAAGGTGTCGTAATCGTAGAGATCTTCGTATCGTGACTTCATGACGCCTTAGGCAGGTACTCGGTCCATGCGGGGTCCGAATCTCCAAGATTGCGCCATCGCCATCCGTACCCATCCGGGGCTCGGGGATCGAATCGTAGGCGCCAACCGAGTTCTTCGAGAAGTCGATCGCCCTTCTTGAAGTTGCAGAGCCGACACGCCGCCACCACATTCGACCACTCGTTCTTGCCACCGCGACTACGCGGACGGACGTGATCGACAGTGTCGGCGACGGCACTGCAGTAAGCGCACGAGTGGTTATCGCGCTGCAGCACGGAACGTCGGGTCAGTGGGGGTACGCGGACTCGCGTGGGTAGTTTCACCACGTACTGGAGCCTCATCACGGACGGAATCTCAACAGTTAACGATGCGGAGCGACAGACCTCCGGGTCTGGCGGCGTCGACACGGCTTCAGCACGGCCATCGACCAAAAGCAGTACTGCCCGCCTAGACGACAGCAACTGGAGTGGTTCGTACGTCGCATTAAGGAGGAGTACCCGCCCCATGCGACTGCTCTACCTCTCCGTCCGAGAGCGGACGGTCCAGCGAGCGGCCTCAACCGCTTCGTGGGCTGACGGCACGGCGTGAGGATCCCCGTACGCCGTGTTCATTCGAAACTCCCAGTACGTCGGACCGGGCAGTGGAAGGAATGGGGCGTATACCCACCACTTCGTTCGGCGCAGCGTCCAGGCACTTCTGAGCAGTGGCACGACATCGAGGGGACGGCGTATCAGATGCCGGGCCAATCCCTTCGGTACGAGTCGACTCATACCCCTACGCTACGCCACGCGACGCAGGCGGCACCGAGTATCGGGCCATCCGCACCGAGTTTCGAAGGCTGTACCGAAACGGCCCGAGCAAAACTCAGCCCGACGAGAGACTCCGCGGTCTCATTCGCAGCTTCAAAAAATGGTCTTCCGAATCCGAGCGCCACCGAGCCGGCGACAAAGAATTGGGTGACATCGAGGAGCGAGGCCACCGAAGCAACCGCGCGGCCAACCATGACTCCCGTGCGTCGCCGCATCTCCTCGTTGGCAAATTTGGGATCGCCACCGGTCATCGCCCGTATGGCCGTTCCCGAGGCCTCGGCTTCTAAACAACCGCGTACACCGCAGGCACAGAGCCGACCACCGGGTTCCACTATCAGGTGCCCAATGTGTCCGGCATTCCCAAGGGCGCCATCGAGCAGGTGGCCATCGAGAATGATGCCGCCGCCAATACCCGTAGACACCACCATGCTCACGTAGTTCACGCTCGCCTGGGCACCGCCGTAGCGGCCTTCGGCGAGCGCGAGTGCCTTGGCGTCATTATCAATAGAGACGACTGATCCGGCGATATCTCCCAATGCCTGGAGCAGAGGGAAGTTCCGCCATTCGGGGATATTGAGAGGCGATACCGTTGTGCCGCCTCGTTCCATCGGTCCGCCGCACCCCACGCCTATTGGCGTTCCTGGTGCCACATCGAGTGCACGGAGAGATACAACAATCTGATTGAAAAGATTTCCTTGGGCGTCGGCCGTTTCGAGACGAATCCGTTTGGTGATTTCACCGGCTGGCGTTACTCGTGCAATCTCAACTTTGGTGCCGCCAATATCAATGGCGACGCACTCGTTGGTGTTCACTCGCCGGATTGGTTCCGACGGGTCCAGCGCATCCAGGGAGGCGTGCCAGTCTGGGCCCCTTCAGTAGCGGCGCGGGCTTGGCGCGTCAGCCCTAAATCGAATATCGATGCTCGACCCATCAGACGAAGGTTGCGCTCAATCACAACACCGGAAGCGAACATCACACCGACACCCAGGAGTCCTAAGAACACGCTGGAGGCAAAGCAGGTAATCAAGATGGCCATTCCGGCGACGAAACCGAGCAGTGCCCAGCGGATACGACGGCCGGCGTGGCTGTAGACCGTTGTTTCGCTGACCTTCTTGTCAAAGGCGGGGTCGTCAATACGCAGTGATTGCTCGAGCTGCTGGAGGACTCGCTGTTCGTGTTCAGAAAGTGGCATTGGTACTACCTTTCATCTCTCGTAGCGTATCGGGCGAAGAAGCAATTGTCACGAGCAGGGCCCACCCTGCCCCAGCCAGGAGTCACCCATGAAGGTCGCGGTCATCTGTACGGGCAATATTTGCCGCTCCCCCATCGGTGAGATCCTGCTTCGCGAGGCCATTGCCGATATCCCCGATATGGCCCAGCGCGTGGAAGTGACGAGTGCCGGTACGGCGAACTGGCACATTGGTAAACCAATGGACACTCGAGCTGCTGCCGCGCTGCAGCGGGCCGGACTGCCGACCGATGCCACCCTCGGCGCCTTCGCATCCGCCGAGCTCTTGCGCGAATTTGGCCTCGTGCTCGTGATGACGCGCGAGCACCGCACTGACGTCTTGGCCCGCCACCCCGAAGCTGATGTCCTCTTAGTCCGCGAACTTCTTGGTCACGGCTCAATGGACGTGGCCGATCCGTACTACGGACGAGACGAGGACTTTGACGACTGTCTCGCCATGCTGCGGGAAGTCACTCCGCTGGTCGTGCGGGAACTACAGCTTCGCCTCACTGACTCCG
>WLKR01000062.1 GCA_009701115.1 Actinomycetota bacterium
AATGCTCGAATCGAGTCGCGCGAGCGGTGCGCCAAGACAGTGGTGCATCCCAAATCCAAATCCGAGGTGGGGGTTAGGTTCACGATCAAGGATCAGCGCGGTGGGGTTGGCAAAGACTTCGGGGTCACGGTTCGCACTACCAATGAGGATGAAGACCAGACTGCCCTTATCGAGCACGGCACCGGGGATCTCAATGTCTTCGGTCAAGGTCCGACCCGTGAGCTGGACCGGTGAGACGATGCGCAAAAACTCATCCGTCGCGGTGCGATCAAGTTCGGGGCGGGTGCGGAGCTGTTCTTGGGCCACGGGGTCTTGCGCCAGCGCCAGGAGCGAACCGGAAATCAAGTTCATGGTTGTTTCGTGTCCCGCCACCAACAACAAGATGGCCGTACTCAACAGTTCACCTTCGGTGAGCGAGTCCTCGCCATCACGAGCGGCCACGAGCGCACTCAGCAAGTCGTCACCAGGATTGGCTCGCCGTTTCGCGAAGAGATCGTGGAAGTAGAGACCGAAGTGAAGAATGGCTTGATCGCGGGCCGCGCGATCTTCGGCCGTTAACAAGAAGTCGGGGTCAAGTCCTCGAGCCAACATCGCAGACTCTTGTTCGAAGCGCTCGTGGTCCTCATCGGGAATATCGAGCATCTCGCAGATCACGGCCACGGGAATGGCCCAGGCCAACTCGCGGACAGCGTCAAAGGGGGCGCCATCCAGATGCTTAGCAATTATGGCCCGAGTGCGCTCCTCAATAAAAGGTCGCAGCTCGTTCACGCGACGGGGAGTAAAGGCCCGCTGCACGAGACCACGCAGCCGGGTGTGGTCGGGGGCGTCACGAAAGAGGAAGGGTCGATTGTCGATGCCGGTGGTTCGAATGTTCTCTAACTCTTGCGCGCGAGAGTCACGTCGCATGCCCTTGGGCGCCTTGGCCGGGTCGCCGTTTAAGGCGTCCGCCGAGGCCCCCTTGTGGCGCAAAATCGCGTTGGCATCAGCGTGCTTAGTCACCACCCAGTAGCCAGCGGGGGTGAAGTGGACGGGATTCTCTTCGCGGAGTTGATCAAAGAGTGGGCCGGGGTTAGCGGACCAACCTGGTTCGGAGGGGTCGTAGTGGACCATGTAGGCATCGTACCTAGATTGGCGCTTGACCTCGCCACCGTAAGTGGCGATCTCGGAACCAGGGCACCACGCGAACCCGCATTCTCGGCAGTCCCCCACTAATGACAATGGCATATCCCCGACCCAGTCGCCGTAGGTAGTCCGCATTGACAGGTCGGTCCTTCTTGGCCGGTTCCAACACGCTGGGTAGCAACTCTCCCACGTGGGAATCAACTAATCCCCCGAAGACAATCCGCGACGTGTGGTTGTTCACCACCGTGGCCGCCTTGTCGGCCCAACGGGCCCGAACCTGGGCAAAGTCTTGAAAGACGGTCACCAGCGTGACGTTGAGTCCACTCACCGTGGCCGCTATCTGGTCCAAATCTTCAAGGGGCGCAATCGATGCAGCCTCGTCGAGAACTACGAGCAGGCGTGGGGCCCGTCCTTCGCTGGCCCGACGTTCCTGTTCGTCCAACACGGTTCGCAGGGCTCCACGAAAGAGTCCTTCATAGTGGCGGTGGTCGGTACGCGGCGCACAGAGGTAGAGCGTGTTCTCTCCGTCCAGGACATCGCGCACTCGCGCTAACGGTTGTGAAATCTGCCAGGGCAAGAGCATGGCCTCCATGGTGGCGCAGACGGCATCTTGGGTTCGGGGTTCCATTAACTCGAGCGACGTCACGATGGCGTCAACCTCTGGTCCGAGCACACCGTCTCGCAAGGTGCTGAACCGGCGAGCCTCAATCATCGCCCGCACATCAAAGATCGTTCCCCCGCGGCTGACGGTGGCCGTCATGATGGCCCCCAAACTTTTAACGGCCAGCGCATTCCAAAACTCTGATTCAGCCGAGGTGCGATCTTTCCCCGTGAGTACGAGGTCGCGGGCGATAGCGAGACCGGTCCGAAGTGATGTCACGCCTTCGAGAGGGTCCCACGTCATACCGGTCTCGCTAGCGGGATCAATAACCCGAGTCGTACCAACCAGCGACCGCCACGATCCGGTGACCTCGAGCACGTCGTGCTTCACCGACGTCACGATTACTGGTCCGTGCCATCGAAGAATCGCGGGCATCACGAGGCCCGTGGTCTTACCCACCTGGGTCGGACCTACGACGAGGAGTGATGACCGTGGCGGCACATAGAGAGTCGGTGGGATTGGCATTCCCCCGAACACCCGGCGACCAAGTGATGGTGTATCTCGCCGTCGATACATCGTCCCACTCGCCCTCAACGCATCGCTCCATCGGAATCGACGAGGGGTAGGTCTTCGAGGGTGGGCTCAAGGTGCACGACGCTGCTTGAGGTTCCGTAGCGCACGAGGGCGCTGCCTCGAGGCAAGGCCACCAGATACTGCGCTTCGAGTTCGCTCATCCCGATCGTCTCTTTAACTGCACCGAGGTCACCTTCGGCGTGGCAAAACAGGAAATAGGTTGAGCAGTCGCGTATGAGACCAACTGCCCGTGAGCGGCTCGCCGAACCAAGTTCACCGGCGCCATCGGCGTCGAGCAGACGATGAACAACGGCCACGTTGGCGATGCCCCGGGCCCGAGCCAACTTCCACGCCCCCTGCAACCACGTGGTCGCAAACTCATTTTGTAGCAGAGCCCACGCTTCATCAATGACTAGATAGCCCGGCACGGTCGGATCGGCGAGTCGATGGCTAGCCATGTTCCATCCCACGAGAGCGGCCACCGCGAGTGACTCCGACAACCACCACTGCGACATATCGAGAACGACAAGGGCGGCCGTGTTGGTAAGGGCCGGGCCGGGACCGTCGATCAGGCCAGCGAGATCCCCCATAACAAATCGCCGCACCGTGGCGGCCATCGCGTCGTCGACACCGCTGCAGGTGCGCCAGAGGCTCTCCATTGGTCGCGAGCTGTGAGAACAGGCACCACTCCTCCACGCCTGTTCTAGGGTCGCTCGTTCGATATCGCTCAAGTGCTCTCCACGCGCCGTACTTATGAGCGCGGTTAAGAAATTGAGATTGTCACCCTCACTCTCGACGAAGGGATTCCACCAAGAACTGGTGCCGAGACGCACGACGACGCCACTGCGGGCTTGGGCCAACATCCCGTACTCACCCTTGGGATCCAAAATGACTGCCGAGCGATTTCGCTCCAGTCCCCTGGCGACCATCATTTTCACCACGGTGCTCTTCCCCGCACCGATGCTGCCAATCACGGCCACATTGGGACTGGTCACGATGCCGGCTCGATAGGCATCAAAGGGGTCAAAGACGAATTGAGTGCCACGAACGACGCGACCCAGCGGGAGTCCCGAGAGTCCCGTACCGGCGTCGTGCAGCGGGAGGCGAAAGCTATTCAGCTGCGAACTCGTGGCCCAATGGGTCCAGATTGGGCTCACTCCCCGCCCCCGCCGTGGACGAGCACAAACAAGTCGATTTGCTGACCCCAGCACCGCTGGGTCTTGACGCCGGTCGATCGAGCGTGCGCCGTGGCGGTACGGACACGTTGCTGTAGTTCCCTCACCGAACCAGCTCGACACGTAAGAAGGAGTGCGATGCGCAGCAGGGCGTCACCTTGCGTTACGAGTTGCTCGCGCTCGGTCACCGCGCGGTGTTCCACGGCTCGCTGCATGGATGGTGAAAATCCCAACGTTCGGGCCAGCTGATCATCGCTACGAGTGGCGTGACTCGCTCGCCGTACTCGGCGCAGCGCTTTACGCCGTGGTTGGACCTCACCGTGTAACGAGACCTCCCACTCGGCAGTGGGCGAACGTAAACGGTCGAAGACACTGTTCACATCGGTGGTATCGGCCAGCACGCGCAGCGACGCCACGAAACAAGTGGCATCGCGAACGTACGACCACTCTTCACGAAACCACGATGACGTGAGAGACCAGGGGTGAGGGACGGTGACCGCTCGCCAGGGAGCGGGCCACTTTGTCTCTCGATCAACCCAGAGTGATGCTGCCGGCACTCCGTCATAGTGGTAGTCGTACAGAGCAAACCTCGTCGGCTCGTCGTACGAGGCGAACTGGCGGAGCATGAGTTCGAAGGCGCGCCATTGTGATCCTGCAATCTCTGTGAGATCGCCTCGACCAAGGAATGTGGCCGTTGCCCAACGCTGGATTCGGCGACCTCGCAAGAAAAGATGAGTATCGCCCCCCTCGCTCTCGTAGCGGCAGGCCGTCCATCGTGACCGGGAGATGAAGCGAAACGCCGTGGTCACCCATGTGCCGAGCGACTCACCATCGACAGGCAGGAACAGCAGAGCCGAACCACCGAGGACGAGGAGCGCAATGCTCATCGATCCGTGGCCCGACACAATCAAAGTGAGCGTGAGTAGTCCGCCGGCGAGCGCGCCAACAACGGGCACTGCTCCGTAGCGCAAGTATTGACTACTGGAGCGCCGTAGGGCCAGAGGACTACTCGTCATCCCATTCCCATCCCATGACCGGACCCATCTCGTCGCGTAACACCACGGGGCGACCCGTGCGCACCGGTGGCGCGACAATCGGCGCCGGTGGGCGCGGCCCGTCATTAATTGGAGGCATCGGCTGTTCAGGTACTCCTTGCCACATAGATAGGCCCAGGTCCTCAGGGGGATCTGGCGTTACGGGCATCTTGGAGGGAAGCATCTGGCTCACCGCCCGGGCGACGGGATGGTTGGTTGCGCCGGCGGCCGAACTCACGGTGCGCTGACGGAATCCTTCGAATGAATGGGCGGCGGCGTGGCTGGCCAAGGGCGCTACTCGCAGGACCAAGTAGGGGGTAAAGCCCGCTAGGGCCAAGGTAGCGGCACCGATCACAATCGATGTGCCATTGCTGGAGGCCATGCCGGATAGTCCGAGACTGAGCGCCAGAACTACCGCCACCTTGCTGAGGGCCACCGCCACAAAGGCCTCCACGAGTCGCCCGGCAATTCGTCGCGCCGGGGCCCACACCAACGCCGCCACAATGAGCGGCATCGTACAGAGGAGGAGGGCGAGCACAATGTTGCGAAGAACTAATTCCACCCACAGCAGCAGGGCCGCCAGCAGGCAGAGAACGGTCATCGCAAACATTGAAAAAGTGGGTGCGGTGGCACTGATTTGATCAGAGGCCAACGACAACTGTGCCGTCACGTCACCACTCACCACAGTGGCCAGTCCGTCCGCGAGGCGTAGGACCAAGGTGGCCAGCGTTGGTCCCACCAGTGTGGCCACAATGCCGAGGGGCAGAAACGTGGCAGTGTGACGGACCAAACTCGCACCGTCGTTGCGCCACAGTCCGTGCACGACACTCGCCAAGAGGGCGAGCAAGGCGATGAGCGGACTAATCGACGCCACGCGCACGTACTCCTGCCGAACGTACGTAGTCACGATGTGCGGCGCCGTGGTCTGCGCCATGAGGGCACCGGTAGCTGACAGCCACGTGTGGGCGTCACCCGTCACCCACGAGGCCACTGACGAAATGATTGAACCACCCACCCCACTGAGAGATTCACTCGTGACGCAATTAACCGGGGACGTCAGACAGCTCCATAGACCAATCAACGAACGGCTCCACCGGCGTGAAAGAAGAAGTTAACAATGGTCGGAGCGGCACCAATGAGTATGGCGGCGGCTACCGACGTGAACACGGCGCGACGTCCAGTTGATGATTGGTGCATATTTTGCGCGTGACTACCGAGAGCCCACATGGCCGCCCCGACAACGAAGGCCACCAGCGCACCAACCAGAGCCCAGGCGGCGAGCCCGTTCGCGAACTGCTGCAGTACGGCCGAGCCCGGCAGTGCAGTCGGGGAGGGGGTGAGATGAACATCGGCAAAACGCATACGAAATCTCCAATTTCTTTGAGTGGAAGGAGTCACCTAACGGTCGCGCCGTGAGAGAATGAAGCATGTTCCATTGGGCTCGCACCAACGTCGTAGCCACGTGGCCCGCTATTGCTCTGTACAGCGCGGCCCTTGGTGTCCTACTCCTCGGCGTCTTACTCGGCATCTTCATCTGGCGTCGACGCGGCAACCGCGCGATCGCGCAGCGACTTGGTGCTCTCGCCGAGCGACTGGGCGTAGCTCGCGGTGACGACAACGGCAAGGTTGAAACGGCCCTCTCGTTTCTGGAGGATGCCACTGGGGCTGCCACCACGGCCGTCAATGAGTCGTCCGCTAACGCCGAACGACTTCGTCGCAGTCTCGAAGTGCTTTCCGTCGGACTCGTCCTGTGTGATGAAGTCGGCACCGTCGTCTATCGCAATGCCAACGCCGAAGAGTTGATGTCGAGTCGCTACGGCGACGCACTCGCGGCTCAGGCTGTCACCGAACTACTCGGCGAGGGATGGCGCCTCGGCGCCAGCGAACGAATCTTGGATATCTACGGACCACCCCGTCGGACCTTGCAGTTGCGCGCCACCGTTATTGGCGACGGCATACGCCCACTAGGCGTCCTCGCCATTATTGAAGACGTGACGGAGCGCAAGCGTCTCGAAGATATTCGTCGTGACTTCATCGCCAACGTCTCCCACGAACTCAAGACCCCCATGGGCGCCCTGGGCCT
>WLKR01000063.1 GCA_009701115.1 Actinomycetota bacterium
CGCAGTGGCCGCTCGGATGGTCGGCGTAGCTCGCCACATCCAACTGGGCTATGACGATTCCGGAATGGCCGGTTGGCCGCAGAACAAAGAGTCCGACTCGTTTGTGGCGACGCCCGTGGCTACGGTTGCCGCGCAGATTCTGGCCGTGATCGAAGAAGAACAGCCCGAAGTAGTGCTGACCTACGACGAGCGTGGTTTCTACGGCCACCCCGATCACATTCATGCCCACCAAGCCACTATGGCCGCCGTGGAACCGTCAACATCAGTTGAGCGCCTCTACTACCCCGTTATTCCTCAGCTGGCCCGCCAGGAAGTGCGCGACCTGGCTCAGCAGGGCGGACTCTCAATGCCGGCCTGGGTGACCACCGCCAAAGGCACCCCGGACAACCTGGTGAGCACTTCACTCCCGACGGCACCGTACTCAGAGCGCAAGCGGGCGGCTATTGCCGCGCACGCCTCGCAGACTGATAACGCGGAGATTGTGGCCCTGGCACCTTTACTCTTTGAGAACCTTTTTGGTCGGGAGTTCTATCAACGTGGCTGGTCACGTCGAGAGGCCCTCAATGACCAAACCGATCTCTTTGGAGGAATTTGACGTGACCGAGCGCCTGACTTTTCTCGCCGTCCACGCCCACCCCGATGATGAAGCCTCCTCCACTGGCGGACTCTTCCCACTGCTCGCCGAGCAAGGGGTTCGAACTGTCTTGGTCACGTGCACCAATGGTGAGTGCGGCGATGACCCTCACGGGAATAAGCCCGAGCACGACGATCACGATGGTGATGCGGTCGCGGCCCTGCGCAAAATCGAGCTCGATCGAGCCGTTGAAATCTTGAAGATTGATCGTCTCGCCATGCTGGGCTACCGCGACTCGGGCATGGAGGGCTGGGATCACAACAACGACCCTCGGAGCTTCTGGCAGACGCCCGTCACCGATGCGGCCGCGGTTCTGCTGGAGATCCTCCGCGAGGAGCGCCCTCAGGTCATCATGACCTACAACGACTTTGGTTTTTACGGTCACCCTGATCACATTCAGGCCCACCGCATCACCATGGAAGCCATCAAGTCGCTCGACTACGAACCGACGGTCTACTTCAACGCCATCCCCAAGGCGGTGTTTCGCGCTTGGCGTGAGCGCATGCGCGAGGAGCAAGAGGCCAACGGTGAAGCGGCGGAGGACGAAGTCGATTTCGGCACGGCCGATGAGTTGATCGCCGCCGCCATTGACGTTTCCGCCACCACGCCCCTGAAGTTCGATGCGTTAGTTGCGCACGCCAGTCAGATCACTGAGGACTCGTTCTGGATGAAGATGGGCAAAGAGCGCTTTACCCAGACGATGAACACCGAGTGGTTCGTTCGGGCCACGAACCCCAACAATCTTGAGGGTGTCGTTACCGACATTTTTGCCGGCTACCGCTAGAGGTATTGGCCTCGCATGGCGGGGTGGGAGTCGTCGAAGATATTGACCTGTTCGAAACGGGCCCCCCAGATTTCGGCGAGCGTCATGCTCGTCTTGGGGTCAGGAATATTCTCGCCAAATCGCTCCTTGATCTCCGCCGCCTCGAAGCGATTGAACTTGATGTGGGCCAAACAGCGTCCGGGTCGCGAGAGGGCGGCGTCTAGCTGACTGGGTGCCGCGTTGGTGGTGAAGAGGATGATGAGGTCCTGGTGGATTCCCAAGATGCCGTCGGCCACGTTCAAGAGTCGGGCCATGCCTGGTGAGCGCGAGCCGGCACTGCCGTCGGCGACCAAGAGACTGTCACTATCTTCCACGATGACGAGGCGCGTCTTGCCATCGGGGTTACTGGCCTCCACGAGATTGTTGAGGTAGTCCGTTCGCGTGAGGAGAGCCTCGGGGTCCGAGATGATTTCGGACTGAGCCCACTTCCACTCGGTCATGAGCGCTCGCAGAGCATTCGTCTTGCCGGTGCCCGGTTCGCCGTGCCAGATGATGATCTTGCCCCCTCGGGGCTCTTCTTTCGTGAGGGCCATGAGCCGAGCCAACTGTTGGCGCGTGCCAGCGGGGTAGTTGTCATTGACTGTGTCCCACGGCTGTTCCTTCATGCGTCGGAGACGGTTGTCTTCAAGATTCCAGACCTTGTACTCGACGTAGTTCTCTAAGACTTCGTTGTGGCGCAGGGCCGCACGAATCGCGAGGGCCACCTTGCTCGAACGGGTGGGGGTCGTGGCAAAGATTTCAATCTCTGTTCGGGGGCCGTGCATGGCTAAGAAGCCAATCCAGTAGTCACCACGGAGTTGCAGGGTGATCCAGCGATTAGCGACCACCGTCGAACGTTCGACAATGGCGTCGTCGGGGAGTTGGCGAGCGAGGGACTCGATGGTCCACTCGATATCGGGATCGGTAGTGAACGACATGGCTTGCTGGTGTCGATAGTCGCCGGTAATCATCTCGTGATGGACGAGGGGCTTTATGAGTGAGCTCTCGTACTCCGTGGGACGGAGAGCCAGCGCGCCGTGCGGCGTGGGGATGTCGTTGTTCTTCCACGCCTCAGCGATGAGTTCGTCGATGGATCGCAACTGGTCGGTCACGGGGCTCCCTTGGTTCAAAGTGGATGGCACATCCTGCCTAGCCCCTATGAGGTTTTTGTTGCCGCGCCAGAAATTCACCCCCTGACTAGGGAAAAGCAAAACCCCCGCCCTTCCGGGCGGGGGTTTTGAGAAGACGCCGTTGTTTAGTAACGGTAGGTGTCGGGCTTGTAGGGGCCTTCGACCGGCACACCGATGTACTCGGCCTGCTGCTTGGACAGTTCGGTGAGCTTTACGCCCAACGCGTTGAGGTGCAAGCGAGCCACCTTTTCGTCGAGGTGCTTCGGCAACACGTACACCTTGTTCTCGTAGGCCTTGGCGTTCGAGAAGAGTTCCATCTGGGCCATGACCTGGTTGGTGAATGAGGTACTCATCACGAAGCTGGGGTGACCCGTGGCGTTACCAAGGTTCAAGAGGCGACCCTCGGAAAGCACGATGACGCACTTGCCGTTGGGGAAGATCCACTTGTCAACTTGGGGCTTGATTGTTTCGCGCACGATGCCCGAAATCTTGGCCAGACCGGCCATGTCGATCTCGTTGTCGAAGTGACCGATGTTGCCAACGATGGCCTGGTGCTTCATTGTCTGCAGGTGCTCGATGGTCAAGACGTCCTTGTTTCCGGTGGCCGTGATGATGATGTCGGCGTAGGGCAGAGCCTCTTCAATCGTGGTGACCTGGAATCCGTCCATCACGGCCTGGAGGGCACAGATGGGGTCGACTTCCGTGACGATGACGCGAGCGCCCTGTCCACGAAGTGACTCGGCCGAACCCTTACCAACGTCACCGTAACCACAGACGATGGCGACCTTGCCACCAATCAAGGTGTCGGTGGCGCGGTTGATGCCGTCGATCAGCGAGTGGCGGCATCCGTACTTGTTGTCGAACTTCGACTTCGTAACGGCGTCGTTCACGTTGATGGCTGGGAAGAGCAGTGAACCGTCGCGCTCCATTTCGTAGAGACGGTGCACACCAGTGGTGGTCTCTTCGGAGACACCGATGATGTCAGCGGCCATGGCCTCGAACATCTTCTCGCCACTCGAGACAATCTTGTTGAGCAGGTTCAAGATGACGCCGTACTCTTCGGAGTCGGAGGCGTCCGGAGCGGGTACGACGCCAGCCATCTCGTATTCACGACCCTTGTGGATGAAGAGGGTGGCGTCGCCACCGTCGTCCAAGATCATGTTGGGACCGGCGTGGCCGGGCCAGCGGAGCAGCTGGTCGGTGCACCACCAGTACTCCTCCAACGTCTCACCCTTCCAGGCGAAGACGGGGGTTCCCTGAGGATTGTCGACGGTGCCGTTGGGCCCGACAACAACGGCCGCGGCCGCGTGGTCCTGGGTCGAGAAGATATTGCAGCTGACCCAACGAACGTCAGCACCGAGAGCCACGAGGGTCTCAATGAGGACGGCAGTTTGGATGGTCATGTGGAGTGAACCGGCGATGCGGGCACCCTTCAGGGGCTGGCTGGCACCGAACTCGGCGCGCATGGCCATGAGGCCCGGCATTTCGTGTTCGGCCAACTTGATTTCGGCACGGCCGTAGTCGGCGAGGGATAGGTCGGCAACTTTGAAGTCAAAGGACGCAGAGGTCATCTGTACTTTCTCCTTATAGATGGATTGGTAAATCGAAAGTGGCGCCGACCTCTGTCGTTCAATCGCCTGGAGATACTTTAACGCTTGCCGGCAGTAAAGGAAACACCGACCTCGGCAAGATGGTGGTCAGGCTCTGACTACTGACCAATCCGAAACTCAACGACATCGCCGTCTTGCATGACATAGTCCTTGCCTTCAATACGGGCCTTGCCGACTGAACGGGCATTGACGACTGATCCTGCTTCGACCAGATCGGCAAAAGCCACGACTTCGGCCTTGATGAAGTGCTTCTGGAAGTCCGTGTGGATGACCCCGGCGGCCACGGGTGCGGTGTCGCCCTTGTGGATGGTCCAAGCCCGGGCTTCCTTCGGACCGGCCGTGAGATAGGTCTGCAGGCCCAGGGTGTCGAAGCCGACGCGAGAGAGCTGAGCGAGTCCCGACTCATCCTGCCCGAATGACGACAGCAACTCGGCCGCCTCTTCGTCGGAAAGGGTCGAGAGCTCGGCCTCGAGCTTGGCACACAGCATTATGGCGGGAGCGGGCGCGACAGAGGCGATGAGTTCGTTGCGGCGGGCTTCATTACTCAGCGTGTCTTCGTCGACGTTGAAGACGTAGATAAAGGGCTTATCGGTCAGGAGATGGAGGTCCGCGATAGCTGACCGCTCGAGCTCCTTGCCGGCCGATGAGACGACGCGGCCACTGTTGAGGATCTCGTGCGTCTTTTGGACTGCGGCGAGCCGCACCGCGGCGTCACCGGCCCCGCCACGCTTGGCGTCGCGCTCGAGGCGGGTGAGGGCCTTTTCGACGGTCTGTAAGTCGGCGAGGATGAGTTCAGTCTCAATTGTTGCAACGTCGCTGGAAGGATCGACTCGTCCATCAACGTGGATGACGTCATCATCTTCAAAGGCGCGAACTACTTCGCAAATGGCGTCGGACTCGCGAATTGAAGCGAGAAACTGGTTGCCCAGACCTTCGCCCTCACTAGCGCCCTTAACGATGCCGGCGATATCGACGAAATTCACCACGGCGGGCAGCTGGCGTTCGGATCCGAAGATCTCGGCCAATATGGCCAGACGGGGGTCGGGCACGGCAACCACGCCCACGTTGGGCTCGATGGTGGCGAAGGGGTAGTTGGCCGCCAGGACATCGTTCTTGGTCAACGCGTTAAAGAGCGTTGACTTGCCCACATTTGGTAATCCGACGATGCCGATTGATAGTCCCATAGCGGAATGAGGCTAGTCAGTCTTTCCCTCTACATTGAGAGGGTGGACTTAGGCCCCGTGCTCACCCTCGCAAACACCGAGAAAACCTTCGGTGCGCTGGCCGCCGTCGCCCCGACCTCATTCACCATTGATCGGGGCTCCTTCGTCTCCATCGTCGGACCTTCGGGCTGTGGCAAATCGACCCTCTTCAACATGATCGCCGGACTTGAAGTGCCGAACGCCGGCACGGTCCAGCTGCACGGGGCAGATATCTCGGGTCGGACCGGTCACGTGGGCTACATGCTCCAAAAAGATCTACTGGCCCCCTGGCGAACCGTGCTTGGCAACATCACTATGGGTGCCCACCTCACGAGGGGAGTCACGCGCGAGGACGAAGAGCGTGGCGCCTCGCTCGCCCGGCAATACGGTCTGGGTGACTTCCTCGCTCACTATCCGGACGCTCTGTCGGGCGGCATGCGCCAACGAGTGGCCCTGATGCGCACGTTGATGACCGACCACGAACTCCTGCTCTTAGATGAACCCTTCGGTGCCCTTGATGCTCAGACGCGATTTGAAATGCAACGGTGGCTCCTCGACGTGTGGCAGTCCACTCAGCGGACCGTCCTCTTTGTGACTCACGATGTGGACGAAGCGATATTTCTCTCTGACCGCATCCTGGTCATGTCGGAACGCCCGGGGCGCGTTGTGCTGGACCTGACCATTGATCTCCCTCGCCCTCGCCGTACCGCGATGTTGACTGATGGTGCCTTTATGGGGGCCAAGCGCGAGATTCTTTCGCTGCTGCACCACGAGGCGGGGGAGTAGCAATGCGCTTTCGCCGCAACTTACTCGGCTCCTTTCTCTCCTTCGTGGTCGTTCTTGGTGTGTGGCAGGCCATCATCAGCTTTGGTCACGTGGCTCCTTACGTGGCCCCGACGCCTCTTGACGCCTGGCGTTCGATTGCGTCGAACTGGTCGCACCTCTGGCCGCTGACCCTGGCCACCGTGAAAGAAACCCTCTTCGGATTTGTTGCGGGCGCGACCCTCGGTATGGGTCTGGGCGTTCTCTTATCCAAGCGACGGTTCGTACAGCGAGTCATCTATCCGATTCTGATTCTCTCCCAGGCAATCCCGATCATTGCTCTCGCGCCACCACTCGTGCTCGTGCTCGGCTTCGGCCTCACCCCCAAGGTCGTGATTGTGGCCTGGATCGTTTTCTTCCCAG
>WLKR01000064.1 GCA_009701115.1 Actinomycetota bacterium
CAGGTATCGAGATTAAGCCGGTCTACGGCCCCGATGACCTCGAGGGCTTCGCCCCGGAAAGCGATCTGGGTACCCCCGGTACGTACCCCTACACCCGTGGGGTGCAGCCGACAATGTACCGCGGTCGCCTCTGGACGATGCGCCAGTACGCCGGTTTCGGAACGGCCGAAGCCACCAACGAACGCTTCAAGTTTCTCCTCGGGGCCGGCCAGACCGGACTCTCATGCGCCTTCGACCTCCCGACCCAGATGGGTTTTGACTCGGATCATGTTCGAGCTGAAGGCGAAGTCGGCAAAGTCGGCGTCGCCATCTCGTCACTGGAAGACATGCGCCTGCTGCTGAGCGGATTGCCTCTCGACGAAGTAACAACGTCGATGACGATTAACTCCACTGCTTCATCCCTCTTGTTGATGTACCAGTTGGTCGGCGAAGAGCAAGGTGTCTCGGGTGACAAGCTCCGCGGCACAATTCAAAACGACATCTTGAAGGAGTACGTCGCACGTGGGACGTACATCTACCCACCACGTCCTTCGATGCGACTCATTGTTGACACCTTCGCCTACTGCGCCAAGGAGATTCCTAACTGGAACACGATTTCCATCTCCGGCTATCACATTCGTGAAGCGGGATCAACGGCCGCTCAAGAAGTGGCCTTCACGCTGGCCAACGGCATTGCGTACGTTGAAGCGGCCCTCGCGGCCGGGCTGAAGCTCGATGACTTTGCGCCCCGTCTCTCCTTCTTCTTTAATGCGCACAACAACTTCTTCGAAGAGATTGCCAAGTTCCGCGCCGCCCGCCGTCTGTGGGCCCGGATCATGACGGAGCGCTTCAAGGCCACGGACCCCAAGTCGGCCATGCTTCGATTCCACACCCAAACTGGCGGATCGACACTTACGGCCCAGCAGCCCCAGAACAATGTGGTGCGCGTTACTTTGCAGGCCCTCGCCGCCGCCCTTGGTGGGACCCAGAGCCTGCACACCAACGGTTTCGACGAAGCTCTCGGTCTGCCGACCGAACAGGCCGCCAAGTTGGCCCTACGGACCCAGCAAATCGTCGGTTACGAATCAGGAATCGCCGATACGGCGGACCCTCTCGCCGGCTCCTACTTCGTTGAGTCCCTCACCGACGAGATTGAAGAACTCGCTACTGACTACATCAAGCGGATCGACGAGATGGGTGGCGCAGTGGCCGCAATCGAGGCCCGCTTCATGCAGGATGAAATCGAGAATGCGGCGTACGACTTTGCTCGGTCCGTCGACCGTGGCGACAAGGTCGTTATCGGAGTGAACAAGTTCACCGAAACCACGAACCAAAAGAACGATGTCTTCCCCATTGTTGTAGAGCAGCAGCGGGCTCAGGAGAAGCGTGTTCGCGAGCTCAAACTCCGCCGTGACAATGCAGCTGTTACTGCGGCATTGGAAGAGTTGGCAACAGCGGCACGGGGCTCGAGCAACTTGCTCTACCCAATGAAGACCGCACTCTCACGCATGGCGACACTCGGTGAAGTTGCCGACACGCTCCGTGGCGAGTTCGGCGTCTACCAGCCCAATTAGGAACTAGCGGGCAATTGGCTCGCTGTAGTGAATGACGTAGGGCTTTTCTGAGTAGAAGTGGTGCGTTGCCGCGCGCCACTCCTCAAAGAGCGGTGAAGTGCGGAAGCCCTCCATGTGTACTTCAACGCTGTCCCATTTCACAATCAAGACGTAGTTGCGACTCTCAACGACACGGCGCACTTCGGCCCCGTGGCACCCAGGCGCCGACTCGATGATGGCAAAGGCCTTGGCCATCGCTGATTCAAATTCGGCCTCCCGGCCTTCAGTGATGGTGAGCCAGGCGTGTTCGAGAATCATCGAGCGGTCCTTTCGAGGAGTCGGGTGCGTAGCGGGCCGTCGAGCGCGGTGTCGATTGCCGTCATGGCCATAATCATGGCCCCTTCGAGAACAGCCTGGTCGGCCGACGGGGTGATGCACGAAGCGGTGAATTCCGGCTGGTGGTTAATCGCGCCGTTGGTCTCGATCTTGATCAATGGGTGGATCGAAGGAGTCACCAAGGAGACATTCGCCATGTCGGTCGAGATTGTTGGCCTCGCCACGCCTTCGTCATCGAGCTCGAAGGTGCGTCCAAAGCGCTCCGCATTGTTGCGGTAGTGCTTCAGGATGTCACCATCGGAAATCATGTGCGTGAACTCGTGGCCGAGAACTTCGATTTCGTAACTGGTGTCGGTGGCCAAGGTGGCCGCTTGGAAACACTTGTCCACGCGCACGCGGAGCTCGTTGAGTCGTTCGATATTGATGGAACGACACATGAACTGAGCGACCGACTTGGCGGGGATGATGTTGGCAAATGAGCCTCCGGTCTTGACCATGTGGTGCACCTGGTCGCCGGGGCGGAGTTGCTGACGTAGGAGTCCGATCGCTACCTGAGCCAAGGTCAGGGCGTCAACGGTGTTGCGACCCTCCCACGGAGCAGCCGAGGCGTGAGCCTCTTTGCCAAAGAACGTCAGCTCGAACCCCACAACGGCGAGACACTGTGCCTCGAGTCGTTCGGTGGGCCAGGGGTGCACCATCATCGAGAGGTGAATATCGTCGAACAGTCCGGCGTTGATGATGTCGACTTTTCCGCCGCCACCTTCCTCGCTCGGTGTTCCAAAGACCACAATCGTGGCGTCGATCTGATCGGGAATCTCACCTAAGGCCACGGCCGCTCCCAAGGATGAGGCGGCGATGATGTTGTGCCCGCAGGCGTGACCGACATCAGGCAGAGCGTCGTACTCAGCGCAGAGCGAGATGCGGAGTCCGCCCGAGCCCTTGGTGGCCCGAAAGGCGGTCTCGAGCCCCGCGATGGGTCGTTCGACTAGAAAGCCGTGACGAGCGAGCAGCGCTGTCGTGACTTCAGCCGCGTGAAATTCTTCGTAGCCAATTTCGGGGTGAGCGTGAATGTCGTGGCTCAGCGCCAGGAGTTCAGCCTCTACCGCCGAAACGGAGCTGCGAATCTGATCGTGGAGACTCATTCAATAACCACAACGACGTCACCAGCGGAGACGCCGTCACCGGCGGCCACCTTGACCTCTTTGACCACGCCGGCCTTGTCGGCATTCACGGCGTTCTCCATCTTCATGGCTTCGAGAATGACGACCGTCTGACCGACCTCGACGGTGTCGCCTACGGCTACGGAAACCTTGACGATTGTTCCTTGCATCGGAACAACCACGGCACCTGATCCAGCACCGGCCACGCTGGCTCCACCACCTCGACGGGGTGAGGCCTTAGCGGCGGCGGGGGCTGCGGTGCCCACGACTGCAGGGAGCCACAGGTTGACATTGATGCGACGTCCATCGACTTCGGCCGTTACCGTGCGACGCACAAGAGTCTCGCCTTCGTCACCGACAGCGCTAGGAGCGGCCACGATGCCCGAGAGGTCCAAGATCTCTTCGACCCACTTGGTGGAGTGAATACCCTCGACGAAGTCGGGGTGCTCCAAAATCGCCACGTCGGCCGGCAATGTCGTTGCGATGCCCTCGATGACGGTTTCCTCGATGGCTCGCAGCAAGCGTCGGCGGGCCCGGTCACGGTCGGGGCCCCAAACAATGAGCTTGCCGACGAGGTTGTCGTAGTACTGACTAATGGTGTCGCCTTCGGCGTAGCCCGCGTCGAGACGAACGCCCGGACCGCTGGGTTCGCTGAAACGAGTGATTGTGCCGGGGGAGGGGGTGAACCGTCCACCGGTGGGGTCCTCGGCATTGATGCGAACTTCAATGGCGTGGCCCCGACGTTCAATGTCTTCTTGACCGAAGGGAATCGCTTCGCCGGCGGCAATACGCAACTGCCACTCCACGAGGTCGAGACCGGTCACTAGTTCGGTCACGGGGTGCTCGACCTGGAGTCGAGTGTTCATCTCAAGGAAGTAGAACTCGCCATCCTGATAGAGGAATTCGACCGTTCCGGCATTGACGTAACCGCAGGCGCGGGAGACCTTGACGGCCGCTTCGCCCATGGCACGACGGACTTCGTCAGGGAAGTTAGGCGCGGGGGACTCTTCAATCAACTTCTGGTGACGGCGCTGGGCTGAGCAGTCACGCTCACCGAGCCACAGCACATTGCCGTGGGTGTCGGCCAAGACCTGCATTTCTACGTGGCGGGGCCAGGTGAGGTAGCGCTCGACGTAACACTCGTCGCGTCCGAAGTAGCTCAGCGCTTCACGCTTGGCACTCTCGAGGAGTTCGGCGGCCTGGTCGGCCGAGTGGACGACCTTCATGCCACGACCACCACCACCGTACGCAGCCTTGATGGCGACGGGCCAACCGAACTCGTTACCAAAGGCGATTACCTCATCGCCACTGGTCAACGTCTCGTTGCGACCTGGTACGCCAGAGACTCCGGCGGCCTGTGCGGCAATACGTGAAGAGATTTTGTCGCCCATGACTTCGATGGCTTCGGGTGGCGGCCCGATGAAGGTCACGCCACGTGCGGTGATCGCGCGAGCAAAGTCGGTGTTTTCTGAGAAGAAGCCGTAACCGGGGTGAACGGCGTCAGCACCGGAGCGCTCAATGACATCCAAGATGGCCTCGGTGTTGAGGTAGCTCTCAGCGGCCGTCTGGCCACCCAAGGCGTAGGCCTCATCGGCGAGGCGGACGTGCATCGCTTCTCGGTCGAGTTCGCTGTAGACCGCCACGGTGGCGATACCCATTTCACGACACGTACGAATCACGCGGACAGCAATTTCACCGCGATTGGCAATCAAGACCTTCTTTAGCACCAGTTCTCCTCGCCTACTTAGACCTATATTTTTACCACTGGCAGTAAAACTCTAAGGTTTGGGCTATGGATTCCATTCTCTGGCAGATTCGCGAATTTGCCGAAATCGACTCAACGAATACCTATCTGGCCCAAGAAGCCCAGTCTGGTGCGCCCGAAGGGGTTGTCGCTCGTGCTGATTTTCAGTCAGCCGGCCGCGGAAGGCTGGACCGATCGTGGGAGGCCCCCCGAGGTGTTTCCCTGTTGGCCTCGATTCTGCTCCGCCCCGTAGTCCCGCCAGAGCAGCGATTCTTGGTCTCGGCGGCGGTCGCTCTCTCGGCTCGAACAGCTCTTACTCGCCTCTGTGGTCTCCAGCCCGCACTGAAGTGGCCCAACGACTTAGTCGTGGGAGACCGCAAGCTCGGCGGACTACTCGGTGAGGTCGTTGGTGATGGCGTGGGCTACGTCGTCGGGATTGGTGTGAATCTCCAGTGGCCCGGACCCGAGGGTGTTGGCGGTACGTGCGTGCTGGACGAGATTGGCGTGTCAATCGAACCACGAGCCATGCTCGACATCACCCTGGGTGAGCTGGGGCGCCGTCGACCGCTCCTTGATTCTGTGGATGGCCGCACTCAACTACACGAGGAACTAGTGGGCGCACTCGCGACCTTGGGTCAAACGGTGCGAGTGGAACGTACCCAAGGTTTCATCACTGGAACGGCCGTCTCGCTCGAACACGACGGAACGTTGATCGTGGCGACCACGGAAGGTAACGAAGCGGTGCGCTATGGCGACATCGTTCATCTCCGGCGCGCGGAGACGTCGTGATCAAGGTTCTAGTAACGGGCGCGGCCGGCCAGGTGGGCCAAGATCTCATGGACGTCTTGGCGGGCATCACTCCACCCGGTGGCGACGTCTCGTTTCAACCCGACGGCGTAGCCGTAGGCACTGATGAGTTCAGCGTGATGGGTTTGACGCACCACGACCTTGACGTCACCGATTCACAAGCCGTGCATCGCACCGTGGGCATGGTTCGTCCGGACATCATCATCCATCTCGCGGCCTACACCGCCGTCGATAAGGCCGAGAGCGATGTCGAAACCTGCTTTGCCGTTAATGAAGTCGGAACCGGCAATCTCTCGGACGCGGCATTTGAGTTTGGGGCGCGACTGATTGCCGTTTCAACGGACTACGTCTATGACGGTCTCAAGGGTGAC
The DNA here is from genome assembly GCA_009701115.1 of Actinomycetota bacterium. The sequence continues at coordinate 5,951 of WLKR01000064.1, forward strand.
ACGTACGTGGAGACCGACGCCACTCATCCCATTGGCGTCTACGGTCGCTCCAAGTTGGCCGGCGAACTGCGTTGTCGTCCGCAGGACACGATTGTTCGCACTTCGTGGGTCATGGGATTGCGCGGGCGCAACGTCCTTCATGTCATTGCTGATCGCGTCGCTCGCAATGAGCCGGTCCGCTTCGTCACCGACCAGGTAGGTACTCCCACATTCTCGGCCGATCTCGCTCGGACGCTCGCGACGTTTGCGCGTCAACCACTTGCTGGCATCTGGCACGTGGCGAATCGCGGCACGACATCGTGGTTTACGGTGGCCGAGACGGCCGCTCGTGCATTCGGGGCGCCGGAAGGTTTCGTGACACCAATCGTGACCGACGAACTTTCGCCAATGCCCGCGGCCGCTCGCCCGCCACGCAGTGATCTCTCGACACAAAAGTGGGAGGCGGCCGGCTTCCAACCAATGCCCGAATGGACCGCGGGTCTTTCCCGTTTCGCGGCAGCGCGGAACTAAGGTTTCCCTACATGTCCCTGCTCGATTCCACCTACCAAACGGTGTCTCAACCCGAGCGCATCGCGGTGATTGGTGCCGGATACGTCGGAATCCCCACG
>WLKR01000065.1 GCA_009701115.1 Actinomycetota bacterium
CAGCGTCAGTTTCGCCACGTTCTGGTAGATGAATTCCAAGACACCAACGGAGTGCAGAACAAGCTCGTGGAGATTCTGGCCGAGCACCATGGCAATATCTGTGTCGTCGGCGATGCCGACCAATCGATCTATCGATTCCGAGCGGCCGACGTCCGCAACATTCTGCAGTTCGCCCAGCACCACCCCGACACGACCACCGTCCTGCTCGAAGAAAACTTTCGCTCCACGCAGACCATCCTGGATGCCGCTAACGCCGTCATTGACCGGAATGAATCACGCATCCCGAAGAATCTCTTCACGCAACGTGGTCGGGGCGACAAGATTCGCCGCTACGCCGGTGAGGATGAGTACGACGAGGGCCGCTGGGTCATTTCCGAGCTGCGCCGGTTCCGGAATGACTACGACATCGAGTGGCGCGAGATGGCAATCTTCTATCGGACGAACGCGCAGAGTCGTGTACTCGAAGAGCAGTGCATCCGCGCCGGCGTGCCGTACCGAGTGATTTCGGGACTTCGCTTCTACGACCGTAAGGAAGTAAAGGATGTTCTGGCCTATGCCCGCCTCCTCGTTAATCCCCGTGATGACGTGGCATCGCGCCGCGTCATCAACGAACCTCGACGCGGTGTCGGTGCGGTTGCGCTAACCAAATTGCAGTCGTACGCCACTGATCACAACATCTCCTTTTCGGAGGCGGTGAGGTTCTCTGAGGAGGCCGGTGTCGCGGGCAAGGCGGGCTCCGGTGTGCGCCAGTTCGCCACGCTGCTCGACGAACTCCGTGCTCTCTCCAATGACCTGCCCCCCGGCGAGATGATTCAAGCCATCGCCCGTGACAGCGGAATTCTCGACGAACTGCTTACCGATGGCAGTGACGAGGCGCGGAGCCGTATTGAGAACCTCGGAGAACTGGCGAGCGCGGCGGCCGAGTACGAAACGATGATGGATTTTCTTGAACGACTCGCGCTCAGCGCCGAGAGCGATCAACTCGACGCCAGTGCGGGTGCTGTGTCGCTCATGACGATGCACGTGGCGAAGGGCCTGGAATTTCCTGCCGTAGTGATTACGGGTCTCGAAGAGGGCATGTTCCCTCATTCGCGCGCACTTGTCGATCAAGCCGAGCTGGAAGAAGAGCGACGCCTCTGTTACGTCGGCATCACGCGAGCGATGCGCCACCTTTCGTTGACACACGCCTGGACTCGCACGATGTGGGGTCGTCGCATGGATGCGATCACTAGTCGGTTCTGGAATGAAGTGCCCGAGGAGCTCTGTGAGGAGTGTTCAGTGGTTAAGCCCATGCGCCGCAACAGCTTTAGCGACACTGATTACGGCTTCGAAGGTCGTTCCAGTGACTTCACCGCCGGTCGAGCTTTCGGGGCGGCCACCCCCCAAGAGGCCCGTGGTTCTGGGGCCGAACAGTTGGGGCTCCGCAGTGGAGACCGTATTATTCACGACCGCTTTGGACCGGGCACCGTCTTGAGTGTGGCCGGTGAAGGTGACCGGACTCGGGCCTTCGTCCGCTTTGACGAGGGGCAGTCCGAGAAGCAGCTGGTGCTCTCAATCTCGCCCCTCAAGCGTCTTTAGGCGAAAAGTCAATACGATTACACCATGCGAGAAGAGGGCACTACCACCAGCCGTCGTTCTCGTTTGAGGACTCAGCCACCGCGCATGGAAGCAGCGCCTCGTCACCCCCGGTACGTCTACGTGCGCCGCCGCATTGTCTTTGGCTTGGCTCTCATGACATTGACGTACGGTCTCTATCTCGGTGTGACTCTGGCCGTAGCGCTGACGAATCAGTCGTACGGAGTTTCCTTCTCCGCCCGTGGCGCTGAGTGGGGCCGAGAGCACGGCATGGGTTGGGCCGTGACGTGGGTCGAGCAGCGCTACTACTCAATCAACAAACCAAAGACGGGTGGTACTCCCGAGGCCAATCAGTTCGGATCGGGTTCGACCGCCGTCGACATTCCTCGCACGGGTCATCTCCCAGCTCCGACCACGGTGTTGACTCCCGCTAAAACACCGCAACCTGGCGAGGGTGTCTGGCATCCCGTCGGCCGTAAGACGGCATCCGGCATTCCCGCCATCTACGAGGCCTTCATTCGCCCTGATGCCGTCCGTACGAGTTACGTCGTCGGTCTGGCGTGGATGGATCCCACGTTGCTCGAAGCTCAGCTCTATTCGGGTTCGTTTATCCCCGGTGGTGGTCCCTACAAACACAGTGCACCGATTCTCCCGAAGACCACTGGGAACTTGGTGGCCGCCTTTAACGCGGGCTTTCGCATGGAAGATGCCAACGGTGGGTACTACACCGACCATAAGACGGTGATCCCTCTACGCAAGGGTGCCGCCGCCGTGGTGATTTTCAAAGACGGCACGATGACCGTGGGGCAGTGGGGTCGTGATATCAAAATGTCGAGTTCGGTTCGTGAAGTCCGACAGAATCTCGACCTCATCGTGGACGACAGCCGCCCCGTGGCGGGATTGGATGCGGCGAACACGAAGCGCTGGGGCGCCACGCTCGGTGGGAAGTTTGACGTGTGGCGCAGTGGTATGGGAGTTACCGAAAATGGCGCGCTGGTTTACGCCGGAGGACCAGCACTCACCATTAGTGCCCTGGCTGATGTATTGATACGGGCCGGTGCCGTTCGGGCCATGGAACTCGACATCAACACCGACTGGGTCCAGTACTCAATCTTTACTGCCCCCCTGGGCACCACGATTAACGGTGGCCACGGAAAGAGTCTCGTTCCGTCGATGGTGGGGCCACCGAGCCGTTACTTCACGACGTGGTGGAATCGCGACTTCTTTACTGTCTCCTTGCGGCCATCCGAAACCACGGTGACCACCACTACCAAGCCTTAGCGCTCTTCGTTGATCTTGCGCCAGAGGGGTGCGGGTAGGTGACGGAGAATCACAAAGAGCCACTTCATGATGCTCGGCGAGTAGACGACGAGGGCGGGCGTACCGAGGCCGCTCACGATATCTTTTGCGACCCGTTCGGCGTCGACAGAAAATGGCGCCGGCTTGAGGCCGGTCGTCATCTTGGTGTGCACGAAGCCGGGGCGCACAATTTGCAACGTGACGCCGGTCCCGATGAGCGAGTCGGCCAGACCTTCACAGAGGCGATCCAGGCCGGCCTTGGCACCGCTGTAGAGATACGAACCGCGGCGAACACGAATACCAGCCACCGAGCTAATCACCACAATGCGTCCAGACCCCTGGGCGACCATGCGCTGGCGTAATGCCGCGAGTGCGGTGACCGGCCAGGCGTAGTTCACAATCGACATACGGGCGGCTGCGGCCGGGTCGTTCTCGTCGAGCAGCTGGTCTCCGAGGAGTCCCACCGCGATGATGACGAGATCAACGGGTGCCCCAATCGCGGCGAACGATTCGGCTACGGCTGATTCGGCTGAGGTCACATCTTGCGCGTCAAAGGTAACCAGGTGCGTCGAGGTAGCTCCTGCATTCTTGGCCTCCTCGGCCGCCTCCTGGAGGAGGGACTCATTACGTCCGGCCAAGGCGACGGTGCGCGCCCGTGCGGCACAGAGTTTCTTGGTGACTTCCCGAGCGATGTCGGAACTGCCGCCGAGAACGACGACGGTCTGGGGCTGTCCAAATGCATTTTCCATGGTGCCTACTTTCGAATTAGTTCAAGCCGGCGAGCGAGATCGCTGGTGATGACGGTATTGGGATCAATCTGATGCTTTAGCTGTAACAGTGCTTCAAAACGTGGGTACATCGCGCGAAATGTGGCAGGGTCGAGTCGCGCATCTTTGGCTAGGTAGACGCGACCACCGGCTTCCAGGACGAGAGTGTCGAGCTGGTCGAGCACTCCCGGTAGGGCCGCCGGGCCGACGGGCAGGTCGAGAGCCAGGGTCCAACCGGGCATAGGGAACGACAGTGGCCCCGGGGTGCCCTCGCCAAATCGTTTCAGGACCGCAAGGAAACTAGGTACACGTGATTCAGCGAGCAACTTGATGGCCTCGACGACCGTCTCGCTGGCCGAATCGGGTACGGCGAACTGATACTGAACAAAACCACGTCGACCATAGAGCCGATTCCAGTCGCGCACGCCATCGAGCGGATGAAAGAAGGCACCGATGCTCTGTTCTTCGCCCTGACGTTGCTTGGGTGCCATGCGAAACCAGAGCTCATTAAAGGCCCGAATAGAAAGACCATTGAGCAGACCACTCGGTGCGGAAAAGGGAACTCCAATTTTCGCGTCACGGGGAGATTGGCGCTCGCCACCGTTCTCGGCGTGGTCGCCTCGGGTCAAGATGGCTCGGCCCATAGCGGCCCCCGTCGTCATGCAGTCCACCCACGCCACGGAGTACCGGTATCGGTGGTCGCCCGTCTGCATCTCGTGCATCACGGCCTCGAGATTGGCGAAGCGGGTGGTGTCGACCACCACCTTGTCGCTGGTGACGGCCAAGAGTTGGATTTGGGCGCGCAGGACGACGCCCGTTAGACCCATGCCACCGACGGTGGCCCAGAAGAGTTCGGCCCGTTCCGTCGGACCACAGGTGATGGTGCCGGTTGGCGTGGCCAATATGAGAGAGAGCACATGGTGACCGAACGATCCATCGACGTGATGGTTCTTGCCATGAACGTCCGCGGCAATGGCGCCACCGACACTCACCTGCCGGGTACCGGGAGTCACGGGAACGAACCAACCCTGGGGAAGACCAACGCGAATCAAGTCGTCTATCGTCACGCCCGCATCGACCCAGACTGAACCGTCCGAGGTGATCTCATCCATAACGGTCATGGCGCTGTTGCGGAGCACTAGTCCTCCGGCGAGTTGCGCCGCGTCTCCGTAACTTCGACCAAGTCCTCGAGAGAGCACGTGAGTGGAGGTGCGCAGGAGTCCGGAGACTTCGTCGGCAGTGGGCTCAAGTACGTCGGCCACGCTCGGGGCCGTGCGACCCCAGCCGTAGAGCTTTTCTCGACTCACGCGTGGATGCCTAAGACAAAGAGCACAGCCCATAAGAGTCCGAGGACTTGCAACGTGTGGTCACTAAAAACGAGATCTTCGGGCGCACCGCCGTCACCACGTTCAAGACGCCGCAGAATGTGCAAGATGGCCACCACTACCGGTACCGCAGTTAGGCGAATCAGTACGACGCGGTGGTGGACGCTAGAGAGACCGGTTGGGGAAACATCGAAGGCCCACAGGCAGTAGGTCGTCACTACGACTGAAGCGACGAGCGTGAGGGCCGATCGAAGAAATTCGGGGGTGTACTCGGCGAGGACGGCTCGGTGGGCTCCAGCGTTACTGCCGAGTTCCTTTAATTCGGCCGTCCGTTTACCGATGACTAAGAAGAGCGCCGCGAAGGCCGTCACGGCAAGGAACCAACTCGAAACGTAGAGATCGCTGACCACGGCCCCACCGAGGGCCCGAAGGAAGAAGCCGCTGGCCACGATGGCGAACTCAATCACGGGTTGGCGCTTTAAGACCATGGAGTAGGCCACCGTGAGTGTGATGTAGGTCGCGACGACAAAGAAGAGGTCGTGGCCCGATGCGACAGCAAACCATGAGATGGCCATGGCCCCGACAAGGAGAACTACAGCTAGGACCAAAGCGATAGGCAGCGGCACGACTCCAGAAGCAATGGCCCGGAACTTCTTGGTGGGGTGGAGTCGATCGGCCTCTCGATCGCGCAAGTCATTGATGAGGTAGAGCCCACTCGCCGCGAGAGTGAAGGCTACGAAGGCTTCGGCGGTGTGGCGAAGCGTGGCGCCGCTAGTGATCTGTCCGGCAGCGGCGGGCGCAATGATGACGAGGCCGTTCTTTATCCACTGACGTGGCCGCAGGGCGCTGACAACACCAGTCAGGAGATTGCGGGGCTGCTGCACGTTTTAACGCTAGTTCTCAACTGGTGGATGTGGCGGCGCTATTCGAATGAATTCACTGAGATCTCGCACGAGCCTCTCGAAGCTGTGCTGCTCGCCGATGTTTTTCGTCCCCACCATAAGTTCGTGGCGGAGTTTCTGGTCGTTGAGTACCTCGAGAATGGCGTTGCGTAACTCCACAGGGTCTGTCGAGTCGACAATGCGAGCACCGCCTTCGAGTTGCTTCTCGAGCGCTGCGGAGGCGACAATGGGCGCACCGACGGACTGGGCCATGGCCACGATCCCACTCTGGGCCGAGGACCGGTAGGGCAGGACAATCACCCCGGCCGCCGCTACGAGGGCCCGCATCTCACTGCCCGGGACAAAGCCGCACCAGTTGACTCGCGCACCCAGTTCGTTGTCGAGCGCGTGTAGCCGTCGGGCGTAGCGAGTGTCGGCCATGCCCATCAGACGAAAGAAGCCTCGCCGTTCGCGAACCGTGCCAGCCACGGCGATGGAAAAACCATCTCCGTGCGCCGCGATGAGAGATTCAATGCCCTTATCGGGATGAAGGAATCCCAGTTGCAGTGCCGTTCGTTCGTCGACGCCGTACTTGGCCCCGACCCGTTGAATTTCTTCGGCGGTGGGCATGGCCTCAACGACGACCCCGTGG
>WLKR01000066.1 GCA_009701115.1 Actinomycetota bacterium
CGGTTCGGAATTTCTTGGCAGTGCCCTGTTGGCCATGATCGTGGTCGGCTCCGGTATTGCGGCCCAACAACTCTCACCAACCGATATTGGTCTCCAGTTGTTGGAGAACGCACTGGTCACTGGCGTCGGCCTCTTCTTTTTGATCGAAGTGCTCGGCCCGATTGGTGGAGCCGAGTTCAACCCGATTGTGTCGTTGGCCAAGGTCGCCCTGACGGGCCGCCCACTGGTGGACGCCCTCCGGTACATTCCCTTCCAGGTGGCCGGTTGCATTAGTGGAGCCATTCTCGCGAACGCCATGTTTGCCCTACCCGTCGTGACCTTCTCGACCCACCAAAGGGTTTCGGGCCCCCACTTCCTCTCGGAAGTCATTGCCACGGCCGGACTCGTCATCACCATCTTCTTGTTGGTCGCGCTCGACAAGGGCAAGTGGATCGCCGCCGCCGTCGCCGCCTACATCACCGGTGCCTACTTCTTCACCTCTTCGACGAGCTTCGCCAACCCCGCCATCACGGTGGGACGGATGTTTTCAAACTCCTTCGCCGGCATCGCCCCGAGTTCCGTACTCTTCTTTATCGCGGCTCAGGTAGTCGGTGGCATCGTGGGTGTTCTTATCGTGAGGGGCCTCGCCCCTCGAAAGGAAGTGGCATGAAGCCCGCCGTCCTCTTTCTCTGTGTTCACAACGCCGGTCGCTCTCAGATGGCCGCCGCCCTGCTGGCTCGCGAAGCCGGCGATCGCATTGCGGTCTACTCGGCCGGTTCGGCCCCGGGCGAAACGTTGAATCCCGCCGTGGTGGCCGCCCTCCAGGAGTGGGACATCGACATCACCGGTAATCGTCCGCAGAAGTTCACCGACGAGATGGTGCAAGAGGCTTCGGTCATCATCACCATGGGCTGTGGCGATGTCTGCCCCGTCTACCCCGGTAAGAAGTACATGGACTGGGCCTTACAAGATCCGGCCGGTCAGCCCCTCGAAACCGTCCGTGAAATTCGCGACGACATTTTGTTGCGGGTCCAAGGACTCGTCGCCGATCTACTGAAGTAGTCGGTAGCTCCGCTGGCGGAGTACGAACAAAAAAATACCGGGGCCTTGCGGCCCCGGTATTTCTGTACTCAGTTAGATCACTTGGGCTGCATGCGAATGCCGGCGTCGAGGCGAATCGACTCAGCGTTCATGTAGCTGTTGGCCAACAATTCGGCGGCCAACGTAGCGAACTCGGCCTGGTAGCCCAGACGCTTCGGGAACAAGACGCCTGAACCCAGGCGGGCCTTGAATTCGTCCGAGGCGGGGCCGGAACCGTAGATCGGGGTGTCGATGAGACCAGGGAGGATGGTGTTGACGCGGATGCCCACGACCGAGAGGTCACGTGCGAGCGGCAAGCCCAAACCAACCACGCCACCCTTAGATGACGAGTAGGCGACCTGACCAATCTGACCGTCTTCGGCAGCAACCGAAGCGGTGTTGACGATGGCACCACGGGCGCCGTCGACGTCGGGGGTGTTGCGGCTCATCGCGGTAGCGGCGAGACGGCAGACGTTGAAGGTGCCGACCAAGTTGATCTCGATGACCTTGCGGTACAGGTCGAGGTCGTGGGCCGAGCTGTATTCGCCGTCCTTACCGAGGGTGCGGGTGGCCCAGCCGATACCGGCGCAGTTCACGACGCTCCAGAGAGGAGCCATCGCCGTGGCGGCGTCGATCGAAGCGATGACCTGCTCCACATTGGTGACGTCACAGTGGACGTACGCGCCACCGAGTTCCTTGGCGAGGGCTTCGCCCTTTTCGTCATTGAGGTCCATGATTACGACCTTGACGCCGCGCTCGGCGAGGAGACGGGCGGTAGCTTCACCGAGGCCCGACGCGCCACCGGTAACGAGCGCTGAAGTGTTCTTCAGTTCCATGCTGTTTCCTTTGGTTCAGTCCGGGCCGGTTTGACCCGTTTAGTTCGTTCTAAAACATAGGCGAAATTTCGACCCACCAAACCTCTAGTTTGACTACGTGGCTTCTGCGTACGAATTGACCCGAGATGAGCTCACTGGCCTACTGGCCGGTGAGCCCAAGTACCGGGTGGACCAGATCTGGCAGGGCATCTGGGAGCAGGACCGCTTCCCCGAGGAAATCACGACAATCTCTAAGGCCCTACGGGAAAAACTGACGGCCGAACTGCCCCTGGCCCTCGCGGTGGCCAACGATGTTTCAACTGACGAGGGCACGACTCGCAAGTGGGTCTATCGACTCCACGACGGCTACACCATTGAAACCGTCCTGATGAACTACGAGGATCGGGTCACGGTCTGCATCTCGACCCAGGCCGGCTGCGCCATGGGCTGCACGTTCTGTGCCACCGGCCAGGCCGGGTTCTCGCGCCAACTGACCCTCGGTGAAGTGGTGGAACAGGTCGTCCGAGCCGGCCGAGCCGCGGCCCCGCGACGAATCTCGAACATTGTCTTCATGGGCATGGGTGAGCCACTGGCCAACTACGACGTGACCGTCGGCACGATTCGGGCCCTGCACCACGAGCGGGGACTCTCCGCTCGCAACTTGACGGTCTCCACCGTCGGCATTGCTCCCGCCATCGAACGTCTCGCCCTCGAGGGCCTGCCGTTGACGTTGGCCATCAGCTTGCACGTCGCTAACGATGCCGAACGCGACGAACTGATTCCCATCAACAAGCGTTACAACCTCGAGCGGCTCTACCAGGCCTGCGAAGTGTGGCGTGCTGAAACGGGACGACGCATCTCGTTTGAGTGGGCCTTGATCTCGGGCGTCAACGACACCGACCAGGCCCTCTACGAACTGGCCGAGTACGCCCGACCTCTCGGGGCTCACGTCAATCTCATTCCCCTGAATCCCACGCCGGGCTTTCTAGTGATCGGTTCACCGGCCGCGCGGGTCCGCTACTTCCGTGACGAACTCGAAGAGCTCGGTGTAAACGCGACCGTTCGCCGCACGAGAGGTCGCACCATTGACGCGGCCTGCGGCCAACTGGCCAACGTTACGAATGGGAAGCGTCGCTCGATCCCAGTTCGCTAGCGCGTTCGTTCCAAAAGCCTCGCCAGTGCCAGGCCACGAACGCGGAACCGACCACGCAGGCCAGTCCGCCACTCACGACCGAAACGGCCGTTGAGGTAATTCCCGCCACCGCACCCGACTCCAAGTCGCCGAGGCGCGGACCACCGTTGACGACGGCCATTTGGATGGCACTCAGTCGACCGCGATACTGATCTTCAATGCGACTCTGCAAAATGGCGTTACGCAGCACGGCCGAGATCACGTCGGCCCAACCGGCAACCGCTAAGGCCACGAGCGCGAGTCCGACCCAGGGGGAGAGACCGAAGAGGGTGATGGCCACACCCCACACGACGATGGCCACGATGACGGCTCGTCCGCGGCGATCAACCCGTTCGACCCAACCGGTTGTTACCGCCCCGAGCAACGCCCCGATACCGGGGGCCGCGAAGAAGAGACCGACCAACTGCGGTCCACCGTGAAAGACCGTGAGGCCCATGGCGGGGAAGAGAGCGCGGGGCATGCCGAAGATCATGGCGTTGAGGTCGGCCACGTAGACGCCTTGGGCCACCTTGTGAGTGCGCAGGTAGGCGAGGCCTTCCTTGGTCGCTCGCCAACTCGAGATGGCGGTGACACCCTCGCTCGGGGGCAGCGGGTCCATGCGGAGCGTCGCGACGACAAAGACGACAAAGGAGGCCACGTCGACCCAGTAGCACGAGGCCACGCCGAACCCGGCGAGCAGCAGACCGGAGATGGCCGGTCCCACCACGGTGGCGACTTGGATGCCGACCTGATTTAAGGAGTAGGCCGAAACCAATTTGGTGGGCGAGACCAAGCGTGGAATCGAGGCGTTGCGCGCGGGGTTGACGAAGCCCCCACCAAAGGCCGCGGCGGCCGAGAGCAGCACGATGGCCACCAGAGAGGGGTGGGCCAGCATTGAGTTCACGGCCAGTCCGCAACTCAGCAGCGCTAACAGGGCGCCCCCGATAGCCAAGATGCGTCGCTTATCGGTGCGATCACCCAGCGCCCCGCCCCAGAGTGAGCCCCAGATGAGAAAGGGGAGTTGAAAGAGCGAGACGAGACCAACCCAGAGGCTGGAGTGGGTCAGTTGGTATACCTGGTAGGCAATGGCCACGACGGTGAGTTGGTTACCCAGCATCGAGGCCAAGTGGCCGGTGAAGAGCAGGCGAAAATTACGGCTCTCCCGCAGGGGTGTTACATCTACGAAGAGTCGAGCCACGGATAAACGATACGGCGGCTCTAGAAAGAGGGCCGGTTTCCAACTACCCTCTCCCCATGGACGTTTTGGACTTCGTCGATCTCGAACGCTTCCCAATTACGGATCTGGACTCCCCGCGGGGCCAAGTCGTCATTGCGGAGGCCCGCCAGCAGGTGGTCTCACTCGGTGCGGCCGAACTCTCCGGGTTTATTACCGAAGTCGGCGTGGCCGCTCTCGTGCGCGACGCTGAAGCACTGGCCGAACGAGCGCACCCCTCGGGCGGCATGGGCACGGCCTACCTCGAGACCCCGAGTGACGAGTGGCCCGAAGGTCACCCCCGACGTCACCGCATGAAGTTTGGCGTGCGAGCCGTTGGCTACGACATCATTCCGCGCACTTCACCACTGCGCCAACTGTACGAACACCCCCTAGTGACCAACTTCATCGAGATGATCTTGAATCGTGGTCCGCTCTTTCACTACGCCGATCCCTGTGGTGCACTCAACTTGGCCGTGATGGCTGAGGGCGACGAGCTGCAGTGGCACTACGACCAGACGGACTTCGTGGTTTCGCTCGCCATTCAAGATGCCGCGACGGGTGGCGATTTTGAGATGGTGCCCAAGCTTCGTTCGGCCGACGACGAGCAGTACGACCGAGTGAAGCACGTCTTCGATGGCGACCACACCGAAGTAGTCACCTTGGCCATGACGCCCGGCACGTTGCTGGTCTTCGAAGGTCGCAACTCGCTCCACCGCGTTTCACCCATCCAGGGCGACACGTTGCGCCACGTCGGTCTCTTGGCCTATGACACCAAGCCCAACACGGTCTCGTCCGAACATCTGCGAATGAATCGCTACGGCCGCACTGAAGTATTCGCCGAGCCACCGACCACGTGGCCCGCGTCGTGACGACTTACTACGGCGAGGCCTACGCCGGCCAAGGCGTTAACGGCGCACACCCCAACACCATGCTGGGTCCCAAGGGCAGCGCCGTCGAAACAGCCTGGGCTACGGCACTCGCGACTCCGCGCGAGGGACACGGTTCCTTTGTCGTGATCGCCCGGCCAAATCAGCCCGTTCTGCCCCTGACGCTCTTCGTTAACAAGGCGACAATTGCTTCAGATCGCCACGCCTCCTTGACGTGGGGCGCGGCCCAGTTGGGTGTAGCCAGTGGGGTGCTCGATGCCGTGGCCGAAGGACTCATTGATCTCACCGAGGCGCCCAACCTGCTGCTTATTGCTGCGGTGTGGGTTGACCCCAAGGCCGACGACGACGACGCTATTTACGAGAACAATCGTTTGGCGATCACCGAATCAATCCGCCGTGGTTTCAATCTGGCGGTGACTGACGAGCTCCTAGAACTCCGTCACCATCCCATGAACGGGTACTACAACCCTCGGGCCTAGTTGGCTAGTGCGGCCAGGGCCTGGTCGACGTGGGCGTTCATGTTGAACTCAGAACTAATGACGGCGCGAATCGTGCGGTCCTGATTAATCACGAACGTGGTGCGCTTCACCTTGAGTAGACCGATGGCCCGCTTGACGCCGTAGGACTTCGCCACGGCCCCGTCGGTGTCGGCGAGCAGGGGGTAGTCGAAGTTGTGCTGGGAGGAGAACTCGGCCTGCTTGGCCACGTCGTCCATGGAGATGCCGACGCGCTGGGCGTGAAAGTCGGCGAAGGCCGAGGCGTTGTCCCGGAAGGAACAGGCTTCCTTGGTGCAGCCCGTCGTCATGGCGGCGGGGTAGAAGAAAAGAACTACCGGACCGTTAGTCAAAAGTGTGGACAGTTGTTGGGTCTGTCCGTTCTGGTCGGTCAATGAAAAATCGGGGGCGAGGTCACCTTGGCGCATGGCACAAGGTTAGGTCACGGGTCGAGACGAAACCCGACGCCGCGAATGGTGAGTAGGTGGATGGGGTTGCTCGGATCCGCTTCCAGCTTTTGGCGCAAGCGCTTTACGTGGGTGTCGAGGGTGCGGGTATCGGCGAGGTCGCGGCCCCACCAAATCTCGTCCAGGCACTCGTCACGAGTAACGACCTGACCGAGGCGGGAGGCAAAGAGGGCCAACAGATCGAACTCCTTGCGGGAGAGTTCTAGTTCGACGCCGTCGCGCACCACGGAACGGCGAATGGTGTCGATCCGGAACTCACCGATGCTCATGATCACGTCGTTGGCCGGCTCGCTGCCGCTGCGGCGAAGCACGGCCCGAATGCGGGCAATGAGTTCGCGGAGACGGTAGGGCTTGGTGAC
>WLKR01000067.1 GCA_009701115.1 Actinomycetota bacterium
GGGCACGGCCTTCTTGGCGGGCACGGCCTTCTTGGCGGGTGACTTCTTGGCAGTCGGCATTAGTTCTCCTCATCCGCAAAGCGGAGCGTAATTTCAAGCGGCAACCTACTGCCGCTCGGTGACAAATCAGTCGTTGTCAAGTTTGAACTGCGCTACTTCACCAATAGTCGTTATCCGAGCGGGTTCCGATGGCGTCGTGGGTGCTGGTGCGGCTGGTGCTTGCGCTGGTGCTGCTGCTGCGGGAGCGACATGTCCAGCTACAGGGGCTGCGGGGGTCGATGTTTCACGCACAGCGAGTGAGTTGTCGATCCACTGAGACATTTCTCCGAGGGACGACTTCAGGCGATTGCGTTCCGCAGCGATGAAGCGGGCCAGCGTGGTGACCTCTTCGGCCAGGCGAGCCTTACGACCCTCCAGCTGCGTAACTTCGTCAAGGGCGTTCGATTTCGCTTCGTCGAGAATCCGTCGAGCTTGCTCTTGCGCCTGGCTCGTGAGCGCTGAAGCCTTTTCGGTGGCTTCACGCTTCGCGCTTGATACAAACTCTTGGGCCATCGCGATCATTGAAGTGACTTCTTGACTCGCCGCTGCCGTGGCGGCAGACGTGGTGGGGGCGTTCTCTGGAGTTGGCACTGGGGCCTGAACTACGGGCGCTGCAGTGCCTTCCGCTCTGGGGGTTGATTCAAGTTGCTTGATACGGTCAGCAGCCAAACGAAGTTGATTTTGCATCTGGCGATACTGGTCGCGCAGCGCGTCGAGCTCTTCAGCAGCCTTATCCAGAAAGCTGTCGACCTCTTCGATGTTGTAGCCGCGGAAACCATTCTGGAAGTCAATGGTGCGGAGGGCATCTAGTGATGGGGTGGAAATCGAGGAATCCATGGGGTCACGATACCCCTAAAAGCGCGCAAAAGTCGGGATTAGGGGATATATCCATTGATGATGTTGAGGGCAATAATCGCTATGAATATGGAGAAGTCCACACCCATACCCCCAACACGGAGGGGGGAAATCAAATTGCGGATTGGGCGCAGCACCGGTTCGGTCAATTTGAACAGCGTGGCCAGTAGTTGGCGGGCCGTGGGGCCCAACTGCGTGGTGGGCGGAATCCAGCTCACGAGAGCCCTCAAGACGAGGAGAAAAATGTACGCCCAGATAAGGCGATGAATCAACACGGCCTTAGAACTCGAAGTTATTCCGGCGGAGCCGCTCGATGGCTTCGGGGGCAGTATGGATGCCCCGTACAGGCTCGGCAATGATGACTTGGCCCTTCACAATGGACTGAATTCGACCATTAACGGCATAGATGTACCCGCAGACGAACGCCTGGATGCGACGCGATGTTTCGCTGTCGCACTGCGCTGTATTGAGTACTACGACGCGGCGAGCCTTCAGTTTTTCGCAAATCTCTTGGCAATCGTTGTATTTATGCGCAATGAAGAGCTCGACATCTTTCGTTTCAGCAACCGTTGTCGCGAAGGTGGGGATTCCCGACGGTGGTGTGTCACGCGTTACACCGATCGCCGATACGCGCTGGTTTCCCCCAACGACTTGTACCGATGGGACGGCGGCGGAGACGGGCCGAGTTGATTGCACCGGGCGAATATCTGGTGCGTCGGTGACGAATGTCTGTTGGGGCTCAGGGGAAGCCGAGACGTAGAGGTCGTCGGTGTACTCCCCTTCCTTGATACCAAAGAAGACGAGGCCCTTGTCGAGAGCCAGTCCAAATTTAGATTGTCTTACAGCCATTGGGTTCTCCCGACTTCATTCCACCCTGGTCTAAGTGTAGAACTTCTATGCATCATGGGTTTCTCGGGCCAAAGAGGGCTCGACCGAGGCGAATCTCCGTCGAGCCCAGTCGACAGGCCGCTTCGAAATCATCGCTCATCCCCATAGAACGGACTGGCAGTTCGAGCTGGTCCGCCAGGGATCCAAGGGCGCGAAAGGCATTTTGTGCCTCCAGGGGATCAATGGGGGGCACGGTCATGAGGCCCTCGAGCCGCAGACCGAGGCTTCGCGCCACTGATGCCAACTCCGGGATCAGTTCGGGTGTAGCCCCATTGCGACCAGCGCTGTTGGTGAAGTCCACCTGAAGATACAAAGTGTTCTTAGCTTCACGTTGCGCGAAGGCCTCTAACTCGACCACTCTCGAAACCCCGGCCACCACATCGGCACTCTTTAAAATTTTCGGAATCTTGTTGGTTTGAATGTGGCCCAGAAATTGCCAGCTCACGGTCAACTCATCAATTTCTTGATGTTTAGCCACCAATTCGTTGACGTAATTCTCTCCGACCGCAGCTATGCCACAGGCCACTGCCGCCCTGACTGCATCGGCCGTGAAAGTCTTCGTGACGGCAACGATTGAGACAGAGTCAACATCACGACCGCAGTCAGCGATACGCGATCGAATGAATTCCAGATTTGAAGCTACGCGAGCTTCAAAATCACTACTACTTGAGGAAGTCGGGAATGTCGTCATCGCCGCCGGACAAGAAGTCTTCGCTATCGAAGCTCTTGAAGATATCGGCGGTAGTCGTTGGAGTCGCTGCATTCTGCTTGACGGGAGTCGCGGGGCGACCTTCAGTTTCCCATCGCTCAAAACCAGCGGCAATGACCGTGACGCGCACGGCGTCGCCGAGGCTCTCATCGAGTGCGGTACCGAAGATGATGTTGGCATCTTCATGAGCAACGTCATGAACAATGTTCATAGCGTCAGTCACTTCCTGCAGGCTCAAGCTGTCAGAACCAACGATGTTGACCAGAATGCCTCGGGCACCCTTGATTTCAGCTTCGAGCAACTGTGAGGTAATCGCCGTACGGGCGGCGCTGATGGCGCGACCCTCACCGGTCGACTGACCAACGCCCATGATGGCCGTTCCGGCATTACTCATGATGGCCTTGACGTCAGCAAAGTCAGTGTTGATTACACCGGGGTTAGTAATGAGGTCAGTGATACCACGAACACCCTGGAGGAGCACCTCGTCAGCCATGCGGAATGCTTCCACCATGGTGGTCTGAGCAGATGCCTTGGTAATCAGGCGGTCATTCGGGATCACGATGAGCGTGTCCACCTTTTCGCGAAGGCTTTGGATGCCCTTCTCGGCTTGTGCTGCACGGCGCTTACCTTCGAACGCGAAAGGACGGGTAACGACTCCGATGGTTAGCGCGCCCTTTTGGCGTGCAATCTCGGCGACGATGGGTGCTGCACCGGTACCGGTACCGCCACCCTCGCCCGCAGTAATGAACACCATGTCAGCGTCACCGATTGCTTCTTCGATGTCGGCGCGGTGGTCTTCAGCGGCCTGGCGACCAATGTCTGGGTCACTACCGGCACCGAGGCCGCGTGTGAGGTCTCGACCGATGTCAAGCTTCACTTCAGCGCCACTCATCAAGAGTGCCTGTGCGTCAGTGTTGGCAGCGATGAACTCGACGTTGCGGAGCCCCGCTTCGATCATGCGGTTAACTGCGTTCACACCGCCGCCACCCACACCAAATACTTTGATGTCGGCCGTGTAGTTGGTTTGCTGCAAGTTCATGGACTTCCCTTCAAGCGTTCTTCTATTCTCGCAAACAATCGGGAGGAGGGGAAATTTCTCCGGAAAGATGGGGAATACAAGGGTTGAGGCTACCCGCGACCGTGGGGGCGGTCAAATGGGGACCTACTGAATGGTGACGGCTGAAGGTACCGAGACGTCGACAACGGCTCCTCGGCGCAGGGTTTGGTGGGAAATCACCGAGGCGACCGCCACAAACTTTTCACGAAGATTGGTCTCTCCCCCGAGGATGAACGTCACGGGCGTCGTCATCTTTAGTCGAATCTCGCCACTACGAGCAATCTGGACGACCGCAACTTGGCGAGAAAAGGCCAGGGGAAGCTGGGCTGCCACTCGCGCTGCCGGACGAGCCCATGAGCGATAGGCCCAAGATGAATTGGAGCCCTTCGCTTCGAGTCGCGGAAGATTGGTGCCAACGATTGGGGGGTCAAGTTGGGCTCCGTAAGTATCTACCAAGAAGAGTGCGCCAGTTGGATCGGCCGCCACCGCCACGGGTTGACGCTCAACCACGATCAGGGTCAGTCGATGGGGCCAATGGCGCGCAACGCGAATCGACTCCACCCAACGGAGACTTCTTGCCTGACGGGTGATTTCTCGAGAGTTGATAGAAATCATGGGAGGGTTTTGATCTAATCCAGTAACTGAAATCAACTCCCCGGCCGACTCGTGAGTATTTCCGGAAATCTCGATGGACTGAACGCGAAAGTAGTTCAGATGCAAGAGCGCATTGCCCCCGACGACTAACAGTGTCAGCACCACCGTAAAGGTCAGCAACCGACGAAAGAGTGGTCCTCGCACTGGCTTCTTCTGGGACTTACTCATCAAAACCCACAAAACGAATCTCAGTCACGAGGTCGATTCCTTCGCGTCGGAGTACTTCATCATGAACGTAGCGAATAAGAGCCCGGACATCGTTCGAACTACCGTGCTCGTCGGCCTGTATGAAATTTGCGTGCTTTTCAGATACTTGGGCTGTTCCAATTCGGTGACCCTTGAGGCCACAGCGTTCGATGATCGAACCCGCACTTTCATTCGGGGGGTTGCGAAAGACGCTGCCCGCATTGGAACCGCCAGGTTGATGCTCACGTCGCCACCGCACGATTTCCTTCAACTGGTCTTTAGAGGCTTGCGCCTCCCCCTCTTTCAATCGAAGCGTGACCGAAAGCACAATGTCTCGTGGTCCGATCGCGCTGGATCGATAGGCGAACTGGAGGTTCTCCGCGGCGATCACATCGATCCGCTGCTCGTCAATGCGCCAGAGTTCGACTGATGTCACCGCGGCGGCCATATCGCTACCGTGGCCACCTGCATTCATCGTCACGGCTCCACCGATAGTCCCCGGCACTCCAACGGCCCACTCAAATCCCGTCAAGCCACTGTCGGCGATGCGTCGGGCCGCAATAGGCAGATCGAGCGCGGCGCCAATCGTGATGAGGGCGCGGCCCTGCGCGGTCGCATCAATCACGAGTGAAGTAAAACTTTCGCCTAAGTGGACTACCAGCCCGTTGTATTCGCTATCGGCCACCAGCATGTTCGATCCATTGCCGAGCACCGTTATCCGCTCGCAGGTTGCCAGTTCGGCTCCCATTGCGACCAACTCCTCGCGCGTATTGAACGTCACAAATCCTCGAGCTTGGCCACCGGTGCGATAGGTCGTCAGAGCACCGAAGGCCCCGCTCGGAATCCCGAGGTCCGCTGCGCTCTTCAGTAGGTTCTCAATGCTCATCGGATTCCTCGGTCAGCCAAGTGGCGAGCTCTCCAATATCGCCGGCGCCGAGCACCAACACAACATCGGCATCGCTCTGTCTCGTTCGAATGTAGGCCGCCGCTTCACTTCGGTCGGCGATGTAGCGCACCGGTGTGGACGAGTGTGCTAGTACTGAATCAACGATTACCTGCCCGGTTACGCCGTCCGGATTGGGCTCGCCCGAAGTGAAAATATCGGTCACGATTAATTCATCTAAATCTTCGAAGGCGGTGCCGAATTCCTCGGCCAAGTTGGTCGTTCTCGTAACTCGATGCGGCTGAAACACGGCCAACACTCGGCGACCCTGGTTTCCGCGAGCAGTCGTGATGGCCGTTCGAATCTCACTCGGGAGATGGGCGTAGTCCTCAATCACCAACGCATCACCACCAGCGATAGTTCCATGCATTTCGTAGCGCCGTGGAGCGCCCGAAAATCGAGACAATCCTTCAATCACGGCGCCAGAGGGAACACCATTTACTAGAGCCGTAACTGCCACGATCGCACTGTTCACGACGTTGTGAAACCCGGGCACAGTGAGGTTGATAGAGAGCTTCACGTCGTCAGACACCAGGGCGTATGAGGAACCTGAGAGTTCGAGATTCACTGAACCGATGTGCCACATGGCTCTCGGATCATCCCCGACGGTGACAATCGAGTTCACCGTCTTGACTAAATCGTGTGCCGTTGATCCGTACCAGACAACAACGTGACGCTTAGTTCTAGAGACCAACTCGCGAAAGGCCCGCTGCACTCCGGCGAGGTTGCCGTAGTGGTCTAGGTGATCCGCCTCAACATTGAGGAGACCAAGTGACGAGGGGGCCACATCGGCAAACGTGCCGTAGCTCTCGTCGAGCTCAAGAACCAGTTGATGCGACCCGTATCCGCCATTGTCCCCAAGGCCGATAACGGGTGCACCGAGAAGCCATGATGGCTTCTGCTTCGCCGCGTGAGCGACCATGAGATACATCGAGGTAGCTGTCGTCTTGCCGTGCGTACCGGCGAACGCCACCACTTCATGGTCGTGAGTCAAACGAGCGAGAAACTCCGCGCGGCTCAGGACGGGAATTGCGGCTGCGCGAGCGGCTGTGATCTCAGCATCATCAGGTGAGACTGCTGGCGACATTGTGACTACATCTGCATTCGTCGCAATGTCGATGTCGCTACC
>WLKR01000068.1 GCA_009701115.1 Actinomycetota bacterium
ACCGATGGCGTCATGAATAACGGCTCCGGGATCTGATCCTTCGGCACCGCGCACAATGTCGGCCCCGGTCCGCTCGGCCCACATCGCGAGTTGGTCGGCCGCGGCGGCACGGAAGGTGTCACCGGCGGCGAGGACGACTGAGCGTCCGCTAGACACTTGGGCCGACGCCACCTTGCCAATCGTCGTCGTCTTACCGACCCCGTTCACCCCCACGAAGAGCCAAACGGCGACGCGGCTATCTTCGGCCGTGGCGTTGAGAGAACGGTCACCGGCCTCGAGGAGGGCAACTAACTGGGTGCGCAGGGCCGCCACAAGGCCGTCGGGTGCTCCATTGATCTTGAGGTGTTCGAGAATCTGCTGTGTAGTCGTAACGCCCACGTCACTTCGCAGTAGTACTTCTTCGACGAGGTCGAGTTGCTCGGTAGAGAGCGAGCCGCGCCCACTGGATGAGCGCACTCGGTCAAAGACGCCGCGGCTGGCTCCGAGACGACCAGAGAGTGAATCATCGACCGCGACTAAGTCGGGACGAGCGGTGGACTCCTCGACCAAAATCGAGGGCAGTGGCTGGTGCGCTGGTGCTCTCAGTACTCGCTGAGACCTACGACGAACAACGCGACGCCCGATGATCGCAACAACCACGAGGGTCGCGGCGACAATCAGAACGTAGGTAATCACGATTCGTTCGTGCGCTTCACTCGCTGCGAGACGACCTTCGACGAGGCACCCGGAACCATGGTGACGCCGTAGAGGGCATCGGCCGATTCCATGGTGCGCTTCTGGTGAGTCACCATGAGCAGCTGAGCTTCATCACGGAAGTCCGCGACGAGCGACAAGAAACGCTGGAGGTTCACGTCGTCCAGAGCGGCCTCAACTTCGTCCATCATGTAGAAGGGACTGGGGCGCGAGCGAAAGACCGCAAAGAGGAAGGCCAGTGCGGCTAACGAACGCTCGCCACCGGAGAGCAGCGAAACGCGGCGAACGTTACGACCCATGGGGCGCACTTCGATCTCGACGCCCGTGTTCAAGAGGTCCTCGGCGTCTGTCAGCATTAAACGGCCCTGACCACCGGGGAAGAGCATCGCAATGAGCGACGAGAAGTGTTCGTTGACGTCGGCCATGGCGGACGAGAAGGTCGTCATAATCTCTTCGTCGAGAGCACGCACGACTTCTTGCAATTCGCGACGGGCGTGACGAACATCGGCCACCTGACCATCGAGTTCCTGGTATCGAGACTCCAATGCCGTGAGCTCTTCGAGGGCCAACGGGTTAATAGGACCGAGGGCGTTGATTCGTGTTTCGAGTTCGACCAGTCGGTGTTCGAGAGTCACACCTTCGGGTAGTTCCGGTGCGGCGACCAGTCCCAGTTCTTCGGGCTCAATCTCGATGTCACGGCGAATCGAGTCGTGGAGCGTGGCGACCTTGATGGCCAACTCGGCGTGCTCAATCTCCGCCTTGCGCCCGGAGTCGCCCAACTCGGTGAGTCGGGCTTCCGTTACGGTGCGCTCCCGGCGAAGGGCCTCGAGCTGTTCGGCTCCGGCCCGGGACGCTTCGAGTTGTTCGCGATAAGTCGACTCGAGGGCCTCTTGGTTGAGGTGGACGTCGTCAGCGGCTTGGCGCACGATAACTTCGAGACGATCAAGCGACTGAAGTTCAAACTCCAGTGACTGGCGACGCTCGGTCGCTTCGGCTCGTTCGGCGGCGTGACCGGCCAGGCGGCGCTCGACGTCGGACTGGCGTGATTCGATCAGACGTCGACGCTCCCCCAACTCGGCTTCGCGCTTACCGACTTCGCTCACCAACGTGGCGACCTGGGCCCGGTGGGCTTCGAGAGTGACTCGCGCCTCATCGGCCCACGCGGCCCGCTGGGATGATTCCGAAACGGCCAGTTCGAGGGCCGGTAGTTGTTCGAGGAGTGTGGAGAGTTCAAACTCCAGCTCACCAAGTGCCTCGGTAGCCTCAGCGGCTTCCGTCGACGATGACGCCACGAGGGCTTCGACGGTCGAGAGCTCCGCTTCGAGGCGGACCCCTTCCTTCGTCCAGCGGTCCAATGTCGCTTCAGCCTTCGTCAACGTGTTGAGCGATTCGCGGACAGCGGTGCGGGCCTCATTGTTGGCAGTGCGGGCCTTTAGCGCAGCTTCAGTCGCGGGCTCCACATGATCGGCAGCCACGCGAGCCACGGCGTGGGCGTCTTCGACCGAGCTACGTGTAACGACGGCGCGACCCGAGGCCACGCGCCAACCAGTGGCGGCGAAGCGGTCACCATCGGCCGTGACGACAATCAGGTCAGGGTTGCTGAGGGCGACGTCGATTCCCGACTCCCAGTCGCGAGCGACGAAGGCGCGGGCGAAGAGGGCGTCGAGAACCCGAACGACGTCGTCGGGCGTTCCGGGACGGACTCTGACGCGTGAACGAAGTGACTCACAGCCGGCGGGCGCGCTGGGACGCTCCCCCGTGGCGGCGACGGCGGGCAAGATCAGACCGGCTCCACCATCACGTCGCAGCGCACTCAGCGCGGCGTGGGCCGACGTGCGGCCATCGACGACGACAGCACCCAAGGATGCTCCGGCGGCTGACTCCACGGCCTTTTCCCAGCCGGGCTCTACTTCAACCAAATCGAGAAAGGCGCCGAGCACGCCATCGAGCTCGCCAATGAGAGAACGTCCACCGGCACCCGAGAACTCTTCCAGTGCGCGGGCCAGAGCCTCGGCGCGAGCCTGCGTTCGAGCGGCCGTATCGGTCAGTTCGCGCAGTTCACTTTCGACTGTACGGAGGCGCTCGTCGGCTTCGCGTTCTTGAACAGTGGCGTGGCCGTGGGCCACGGTGGCTTCGGTGAATGCACGCTCGGCTTCACCTCGCGAGTTAACGGCCGTCTCACGAGCGGCACGAACCTCTTCGGCCCGACTGGTGGCGCCGCTGCGGCGAGCGTTGACCCGCTCGAGGCCCTGACGTGACGTGTCGACGGAACGTTGGACAATCTCGGCCTGCTCTTGCACTCGAGCGAGGGAGGCCTCGGACTGCCCGGCGACGGCATCGCCCCAGGTGGCTTCAAACTGGGCTTCGGCTTCACCGAGTGAGGTGCGAGCAGCGTCGATCTCGGCGCGCTGCGGAGCCAACTCTGTTTCGACCGTCGAGAGTTCCAGCAGGTCAGCGGCGAGTTTGGCGGCGTCGGCCTCGAGGTTGGCTACAACGTTTTCGTCGGCCGATGCTTCGAGGGTCGCGCGCACGGAGCGACGGCGCTCATTAATAAGTCCGAGCGTTCCGCGGACGCGTTCGGCCAGACCTTGGAGTTGACCCAAGGTGGAGGCCAAGTGCTCTTCACGACGTGAGGCCACTTCGGCGGCGGCAGCCGATGCCTGGGCGTCGAGGCGAACGAGTTCATTACGCAGTTCGCGACCCTGGCCATCAGAAGTCCGCAGGACGGAGTCCAGTTCACCGCGACGCGTCTCAAATACGCGGAGGCGATCGGAGTAGAGGGCGCGGCGAACGTTACGCAGCTCGGAGTCAACGTCGGAAAAGTTGCGCGCGGCCGCGGCCTGGCGTTCCAGCGGGCGCATCTGACGGCGCACTTCGCGCACGAGGTCACCCAGTCGCTCCAGGTTCTCCTGGGTCTGGCCCAAGCGACGCTCAGCCCGTTCCTTACGGCGGCGGTGCTTCAAGACTCCGGCAGCCTCTTCAATAACGGCGCGGCGGTCTTCGCTACGAGAGTTGAGAACAGAGTCGAGCTGACCCTGACCGATGATCATGTGCTGCTGGCGACCAACACCCGAGTCGCTCAGGAGTTCTTGGATGTCGAGCAGTCGACACGTGGTGCCGTTGATGGCGTACTCACTGTCGCCATTACGAAAGAGGGTTCGCGAGATAGTTACTTCAGCGCCATCAATCGGGAGACGGCCGTCGGCGTTGTCGAGTGTCAGCGTTACTTCGGCGCGTCCGAGGGCGGGACGATTGGCCGTACCGGCGAAGATGACGTCTTCCATCTTTCCCGAGCGCAGAGCCCGAGCACTCTGGGCCCCGAGGACCCAGGCCACGGCGTCGACAACGTTGGACTTGCCAGAACCGTTGGGTCCGACCACGGCAGTAACGCCCTGTTCGAATTCGAGTGTGGTGGCGTCGGCGAAGGACTTAAAACCCTTCATAGTGAGGCGCTTCAAAAACATCGGACGACGCTACCAATCTTTACGTGGGAACTACCTGGGTTTGGTCGTCCGACACACGACCACCTGTAAATCTACGCCTGACAGCGGGCGCAGTAAAACGAGAGGTATTCCGAGGTCTCCGAACGCTGAATCTTGGTCCGACACTGCGAACAAGGTTCGCCCTCTCGCCCGAAGACTTGGAGGTGCGACTGGTAGCCACCACCCTTGCCATCAGGGTCGACCCAGTTTTCGGGCGCCACAGTGGTGCCGCCTAACTTGAGTCCTTCGGAGATGACCTCAATCAGGGCCCGGTGGAGCCGGCGGGTCTCTACCGACGTCAGGGTCTCGGATGAGCGGTTCTCGCGGACACCGGCGGTAAAGAGCGTCTCGGCGGCGTAGACGTCGCCGAGACCGGCCACGAGGCGTTGATCCTTCAGCACAGTCTGGATGGGTTGCTTGGCCACTTGGAGCACGATGCCGAGACGATCCCATCCGAACTGATCGATGACGGGGTCGAGGCCGAGGGTCGCCAGTTCGGGTATGGCACGGCGTATGACCTTGCCATCTTCGGAGAGCGCAAGCCGATCAACGAACTTATTAAGAACGGTTACTTCCCCTTCGGCCGGCTTCACCGAGGCGTACATCTCACTCGTGGCGTTGGCGTCAACGAAGCGCAGCTCGGGTCCCTGCGAAAAAGTAAAGACGGCCTGCGTGTGCTTGGGTTTAGCGTCCTTGGGACCCTTCGCTCGGAGCAGTTGCCCGGTCGGACCGGGATCGATAACGAGCGTGGCCGCGTCGTCGAGGGCAATCAAGAGGTTGCGACCCAGGCGAGTGACGCCCTTAATGGCGTGGCCCTCCAAGTGGGCCCGGAACTCCTTGGCCGTCTTATGGCGACCCACCAACTTGCCGTTGGTAATAGCGATGGACTTGATCTTCTTGCCCACCAACTCTTTGGCGAGCACTACTCGTATGGCTTCAATCTCCGGTAATTCAGGCATTGTCGCGCCCCTCCCACGCTATGAGGGCAGCCGAAGCTTCGGCTACCTTCTTTGAACGTCCCGTTGCGGTGCCGCGAACGACTCCATCGATCATCACTACGGCCGTAAAGGTCGGGTCGTGGTCGGGACCGCTCCCAACGACTTCGTAGGTCGGCAGGCCACGTCCGCCAACTTCGGCCCAGTGGCGAAGCTGACTCTTAGGGTCCGCGGAGTGGGGCGAGAGAACGGCATTGGCCAACTCGTCTCGGAGGAGTTCTTGCGCTACGGCAATGGCCCGTTCGGCACCACAGTCAAAGTACGTGGCGGCGATTAGGGCCTCAAAGGCGTCGGCCAACAGCGAGGGCCGGGTAGCTCCGCCACTCTTTCGCTCACCGTTACCGAGGCGCATCGCCTCAGGGACACCCAACGACTCGGCGACGCGCGCCAAGGTTGGTTCATTGACGACGCGACTGCGAGCCAGCGAACCGGTGCCCTCATCTAGTTCGGGGTAGTCGCGAAGGATGGCGTCGGCAATAGCGAGGTTGACTACGGCGTCTCCGAGAAACTCCATCCGCTCATTGGATGCCTCGGCGTGTTCGGAGGCGTAGCTCGAATGAGTCAAAGCCCTCTGAAATGAGGGGCTGACTTCATCGAGGCCAAGGCGTTGGGCCAGCGCAGCGAGTGCTGAGGTCAGGACGACCACGAACTCCCTAGGCGACCTGGAGCTTGGCGGCGACGTAGTCGACGGCATCTCCAACGGACTTGAGATCTTCAAGGTCCTCGTCATCAATGTGAAAGCCGGCAGCCCGCTCCGACAGCTCGTCTTCGAGGGCCTCGACCAGTTCGATCAGGGCCAACGAGTCGGCGCCGAGGGCCTCAAAGGTGGCGTCAAGCCCAATGGAGGAGCCGTCTTTTTCGAGAATTTCACCCAGTTGCGCCTGAATAATGCTCAAGATCTCGTCCCGGGTAAAGGGCTGATTGTTATTGGATTCGGCGGACATATGAGCTCCTTTGCGTACCGGTGCTCTCATACTACGAAGTCGTAGCCCTAAATCGTGGTTTCCCTTATTAAATAGGGCGAATCGTGGTACGCAGCGTCTCAACAATTCCCGCATCGGCCATTTCGGCTCCCACGCGCAGCGCGTTCATGATCGCCGTGGCGTTCGAGGAACCGTGACTAATGATGCAGATGCCGTCAAGGCCGAGCAGCATCGCGCCACCTTGGGTCTCCGGGCTGAGGTCGCCAACGAGCGGCAGGAGGTAGGGGAAGAGGGCGTTGCCGGCCTCCTTGGTGATCTCATCGGTCCCAA
>WLKR01000069.1 GCA_009701115.1 Actinomycetota bacterium
AGCCAAAAGATGGCCCAGAGCACACCGACGCCACTCATGACGCGAGTACGACTTCGCCCGTCGATGAAGTTGAGCGCAAAGAGCTGAGCTACGACAATGGTGGAGGTATTAAAAAAGAAGATGATGCCAATGTCATGCATGGGCAACTGCATTCGGTCAATGACGAAAAGCGAGAAGCCCGCTTCCTGAGAGCCGTAGCCGGCGATCAGGAGGATTAGTGACGCTAAGACAAAGTGCACGAGCCGCCGGTCTCGCAGGACGACACTCCAACCATCTTGTCGATGAGACTCCTCAACACTCTCCTTCGGTATGGCCTGCCCGTAGCGCCACAGGGTGGCAACAATGACGGCACCGCCAGCCATGACACCGGCGTTGAGGAGATAGAGGACGGAGAATGACGAAGGCCGATGAATATCCACAATCGAAGCCGAGACCAGTCCCCCGAACCCGATGCCGAGATTGACGAGCATGAAGTTGACTCCAAAGGACCGCTGGAGGTGTTGACTGGGTGTGATGCGTGTCAGCAGGGTGGCTGCTGGTCCCCATGAGCCGCCGGCGAAGAGGGCCATGATGGCCATGGATATCGCGGCCTGCCGTGTTGTGGTGGCAAATCCCCAGAAAACGAGTCCGACAGTGTCGCCCGCGAGCGATAACAACATGGGTCGCACCGGTCCAAAGCGATCAACCATCGTGCCCCAAACAGGGCTCGTAACCAGCTGGATCACTGCGCTAATACTGAGCAGTATCGTCGTAAATCCGAGCGAAAGATGGCGGACGGAATGGAGATAAACCACAAAAAGTGAGATTGTCAATCCCTGTCCGAATGAACTCACGGCAGTCATCACAAAGAATCGACGTACCGGTCCGACGAGAACCTCTCGAAAGTCGTCGGGAAAGACATTCGAGAGGAGTGACATAAGCCATGAAGGTTATCTGACGGGTTCTTCTACACTCCGTCCATGCCGATTGAACGTGTCGATGCTCGTAATGACGAGGCATTTATGGAGTGGTTTGGCGTTCTCCAGCGTTCCGAGTTGCAACGAGATGGTGGTCGCGGTGGTGGTTGGCAGCCTGACGAGTGGCGGGCCCGGGCGCTCGATGAAGATGCCCCCAATGTTAAGCACCTTTTTTCGTTACGAGAAGAGGGGACGGTCGTGGCCGTCGTGGGGCTCGAAATTTCCCGGGATGACAATCTTCACTCCCTGCACGGCGATCTCTTCGTGGAGCCCACGTTGACTGGACGAGGTTTCGGGTCAACGCTCTTGGCCTTTGTCGAAGAGTACGGCCGGACCCTGGGCCGCACCGAGCTGCTCTTCTTTGTGATTGAGGGGGCCGACGAAATAGGCATTGCGCCCAATCGCTTCTTTGCCCCGCGGCGTGGGTATGAGCTGACTGACGAAATGGCTCGTCGGGATCTTCCCTGGCCCCAGCCCAGTGCTGCGCTCGACGCTCTGGTGGAGCAGTGGAGTGAGCCGGCGGCATCGTACGAACTCCATCGATGGATTCGCTCGACTCCAGAACCGTTGGCGGCGCCGTTGGCCGATTTGATGTCCCGGATGGGCGTTGAGGCCAATCACGCGGACGTCCTTGTTGAAGAGGAGCTCTGGAGCGTGGAGCGGCTCCGGACGCACGAGCAGACCGTCTACGACATGGGCCGCGATCTTCTCGTGGTTGCCGCCACGCACCGCGACACTGGCGAATTGGCCGGCTACACCGAGCTGACCGTGTCTCGGGACGACCCCTCGACGGCCTACCAGTGGGACACCCTGGTGGCGCGTTCGCATCGCGGGCACCGCTTGGGCGGCTTGATGAAGGCCGTAAATCTCCAAGAATTTGCCCGGGCTGGCTACGACACGTGGAGAATCACCACGTTTAACTCCACGCGTAACCAGCCGATGATCGATGTCAACGAGGCTCTGGGGGCAACGTTGGCAGGTTCTATGGCGATGTGGCGCAAAGACCTCACAGCCCTCTAGGGCCGTGCTGGGAGCACTCGGAACTACTGCAGGAGTTTGGCGAGCGTGGCGCCCAATGTGGCCTCGTCACCTTCTATGTCAAACGTCTTCGTTCGACTGATCGCACCACGGATGCAGACGACAGAGCGCTGGGTAACGGAAAAGGCAGCAGCCAGACTTGCTGCCACGGCATTAGTTGCCGAACCATCGACGGCCCGTTCGCGAACTCGCACAACGAGTTTTCCGTCGTAGGAGCCGCCCACACCCGGACTCTTCGACCCGGGGTGGACGTGCACGGTTAGGCGCACGGCGCTAGCCGGCGAAGTTCCAAGACTCTCCGGACTCGTAGTGAGCAAAGACGTTCTTGGCAATCAAGATGCGGTGCACTTCGTCCGGCCCGTCCGCTAAGCGAAGCGTTCGAGCACCGAGGTACATCTGGGCCAGGGGCAGATCGTTCGAGACGCCAGCGGCTCCCCAGATCTGAATAGCGCGATCCACGACACGGTGGAAGGCCGCCGGTACGTAGACCTTGAGGGCTGAGATTTCGGTGCGGGCCTGGGGGTCACCACGGTCCACCATTTCGGCGGTGCGGATCGTCAACAGTCGGGCCGTCTGGAGGTCGATGTAGGAGTCGGCAATCATCCCTTGGATGAACTGCTTGTCCTTCAAGAGGCCGCCGTGGACTTCACGCGACAAGGAACGTTCCACCATGAGGTCAAAGGCTCGCCACATCTGTCCCACACTGTTCATGCAGTGAAAGACTCGTCCGGCACCGAGGCGCTCCTGGGCCGCTTCGTGACCCTGACCTACTCGACCAAGAATGTTTTCTTCGGGAACGCGCACATCGGTGTACTTGACTTCGCAGTGGTCCGATGAGCTCGAACCCCAGATACCAATACCGCGCACAATCTCCACACCCGGTGTCTTGGTCGGCACGATGATTTGGGCCATGCGACCCTTGCCTGACTCGTCAGCAACTCGCACCATCACAATGAAGAAATCGGCCGCCAGCCCGTTGGAGGTGAACCACTTGTGTCCGTTAATGACCCATTCGCCATTTTCGAGACGGGCCGAGGTCTTGATGGACCGGGGATCACTACCAGCGTTCTCCGGTTCGGTCATTGAATAGCCCGACTCCATGACGCCCTCGACGAGGGGGAGGAGCCACTTGCGCTTCTGCTCTTCGGTGCCGTACTTGAGGAGAACTTTCTGATTACCCGAGTTGGGGGCCACGACGCCGAAGAGACTGGCGGCGCCCAGGGCGTAGGCCAGGATTTCGTTCATGTAGGCGTGGGCGAGAAAGTCGAGTCCCATACCGCCGTACTCTTGGGGGAGGTGCGGGGCCCAGAGGCCGGCCGACTTCACCTTGGCCTTGATCTCCTCGCGCAGGGTCTTGGCGTGAGCCAGTTCGGCCTCGGTCACCGCAGCGCCCTTGCGGCGAACGAAGAGCTCGCTTTCACGGGGCAGAATCTCGGTATTGATGAAATTGGCCGTCCGAATCCGTACGTCGTTGACGTGGTCGGGCAGGCCGGCAATGGCGGTCACGTTGATTGGCATCCAATAGTTCTAGCAAGAAATCTCGACGCCACCCCCCCCTTCCTGCCATAGGATTCACAGAGTCCTAGGGAGGCAGAAGTGACCATGACGTACCAAGAGGCGATTGCGGCGATTTCCGGTGCCGGCCAGCCATTTGAAGTTATTGAAGAGACGATCGATGGCGTAACTAATCGGGCCTTTAAGAACGCCCCTAAATCACTCCGCGAGGTCTTCGCCTCCGCACGGCTTGACGACAATGTCTTCCTCGTCTACGAGGACGAAGAGTGGAGCTACAAGCAAGTCATGGAGTCGGTCGACGCCCTCGCCTACGCCCTCGTGCATCACTTCGGCATCAAGAAGGGTGACCGCGTCGGTGTCGCCATGCGAAACCTCCCCGAATGGATTATCTCCTTCGCAGCAATCACCTCGATTGGAGCCATCTCGGTCTCCTTTAACGCTTGGTGGACGGAAGACGAGATGGAGTACGCCGTCAATGACGCCGCACTCTCTCTGCTGATCGCCGATACCGAGCGCATCACGCGTGCTCACAAGGCCTGCAATGAGGCCAACGTGGCGATGCTCGGCGTACGCCTTGATGACCTGCAACCCCTTGACCCTGGTGTTGAGAACTGGAACGAAGTCATCGTGCAAGGGATGGCGATGCCTGACGTCGAGATTGACCCCTTAGATGACGCAACAATTCTCTACACCTCAGGGACGACGGGCTTCCCTAAGGGTGCCGTATCTTCACACCGCGCCGTGACGCAGGCTCTCATGGCCTTCTCTTCGGGCGCGTACGTCAATGCTGCTCGACGAGGTGGGGTTGACCAAGGTAGCGGTCTACCGACTTGCTTTATTTTGATTGTGCCGCTCTTTCACGTGACTGGCTGCATTCCAGTGATGATGAGCAGTTTCATGTGGCACTTCAAGCTGGTGATGATGTACCGATGGGAGCCCGAGCGTGCCCTGCAACTCATCGAGCGCCACAAGGTCACCAACTTCGTAGGTGTACCGACGCAGAGCTGGGACATGCTGGAGAGTCCAAACTTCTCAAAGTATGACACCAGCTCACTCGCATCCATCGGTGGCGGTGGAGCACCCGCGCCACCCAAGCTGGTGGCCCGCGTCGAAAGCTCTTTCAAGACCGGTCGCCCCAACATTGGTTACGGCATGACCGAAACCAATGCCTACGGCCCCGGAAACTATGGCGATGACTACGTCAGCCACCCGTCGTCGACGGGTCGTACGCCGACGATCATCATGGACTTTGACATTCGTAATGATGAGCTCCAGAGCATGCCAGTCGGTGAGCGGGGGCAGATTTGGATGAAGTCCCCAACGTTGATCCGTGGCTACTGGCAGAAGCCCGAAGCAACTGCTGAGACCATTGTTGACGGCTGGCTCTGCAGCGGCGACATCGGTCGTGTTGACGAAGAGGGCTTCTTGTACATCGAAGACCGCGCCAAGGACATGGTCCTGCGTGCTGGTGAAAACGTCTACTCGGCCGAAGTCGAAGCGGCCATCTACGAGCACCCTTCAGTGCACGAGGCGGCTGTATTCGGCGTTCCGCACGAGCGACTGGGCGAAGAGGTGGCCTGCGTGGTCATGCTCCGTGCCGGTACGGAGTTGACGGATGATGAGCTCCGTAACCACGTGTCAATCCGCTTAGCTGGATTCAAGGTTCCAACCCGTATTGCCTTCACGAATGAACCACTCCCGCGGAACCCCGCCGGAAAGTTCTTGAAGCGCGAACTTAAGACGAAGTACTTCGTCTAAAGATTGGCCGCCGCGCGAAACGGAGCCAACGAACTGTTGCGTTCGTTGGTCTCCGTGGACGCGAGCATGGTGACCACGGCCTCAATCGAAGATTGGGCGTAGTCGGCCAAACGAATCTGATTGAGTTCGCTGAGTTTGGCCCACATCACAAAATCGGTCGTTCCGCCGGCTTCGTGCTGGAGAGGAGCAACCTCCACGGTCGCGAGGTAGATGATTCGAACCGTGTGGACGTGATCTCCGTTGACTCTGACGCGCTGATCGTCGAGTACGGAGTGGAGGAGGTGATTGGTAACACCCAAGCCGGTCTCTTCGATGAACTCTCGTTCCAGCGTCTGTTGTGGGGACTCACCCCAGTCGATTCCTCCACCCGGTAGCCACCAGATTTCGCCACCGTCATGAGGATTAGTGGCTCGGACCAAGAGCACGGCGCTGTCGTGAATGCAGACGCCGTAGACGCGAGGTGAAGGTCCCACTTCGACGCGGCGACTCATGGCTTGGCCTTTCGACTGAGCGAAACCTGCTGGGTGCCTGGAGCCGCATTCGGTCCCGCCAACCACTGCCCGCGGCAGCCCTCGCTGCAGAAATAGACCGGTCCAGTGGGGCTATCGGCTTGCGCGGGAGGTTGCTTGGAGTTCACCTTCATGCCACAGATGGGATCAGTAGCGTCGCCATCCGGGTCTTCCACCATGACGGGGGTCTGGCCGAGAAACTTCGCAGGCTCCTTCACAAATCGGTCCTGGCAGCGGGGTGCGCAGAAGTAGTAGCGGACGCCATCGACATCGGCCACCGCGGCCGGCGAATCTTTGGCTACCTGCATGCCGCAAACGGGGTCGATAGCGACACCTTCGTCGCTGACACTTCGGCGACTCAGTGCAAAGGTGAGTAGCAGACTTACGACGGCCACAATATTGAGCCAGAGATTCCATCCGAGTGAAAACTCGTGGCCCATCATGACGTGGCTG
>WLKR01000007.1 GCA_009701115.1 Actinomycetota bacterium
CCACCGGTGATGGTGTGGCAGGCGGCACAGTTCAACGCGAAGAGATTCAATCCTTCAGCTCGACTCGCATCGTTCGTGTTCACCACTGGAACGTAGGGGTAGGCGTTCGAAAGTGAGTTAACCCATTCGGCAATTGCCAAACTCTGCAGAGAGCTCAGACGGGACGTCTTGCGGGCCGCCTGAATGGCCGTGGGGTCGGCGGCCGGCATACGTCCAGAAGAGATCCAAAAGTCGATGACCGCGGGACCGAGGCCAATCAAGTTCGGGTAGGCCTCGGGGTTGCCCTTGGACAACACACCGTCAGCCTTGACTCCGTGGCATGACGAGCAGTTCTGCATGTAGAGGGCTCGACCAATGGCTCGAAGTTCAGCGGCCGTCTTGCCGGTGATAGCCGATGGTGATTGGTAGGTAATGGCGTCAGAGCCGTACTGCACGACATTGCCCTTCGAGTCCTTGACGGTGTTAGTCGGCGTGGGCGCACCGATGTTGGAAGCCGGGCCGGACCTTGCCCCAGTCGATGGTTCATCAGCGGCTTGAGCCGTGACGGCAAAGACCGAGAAAGTGCCTAGGAAGAGCACAAAGAGTGCGGCGAACGTGCGACGCAGTGTGGAGAGAATAATCATTCTTTGCCTACTTCAACAAGAAGAGGGCCGAGTACAAACCGACCCAGATGACGTCAACGAAGTGCCAGTAATAGGAGACACCTTGGAAGGCCGCCAGTTCACCAGCGTCGCCTTCGCGGCCCTTCATGCGGTAGAGCAAGAGGCCCATGGCGACGAGACCAAGGAATACGTGGAGACCGTGAAGACCGGTCGTGATGTAGAAGACCGAACCGTAGGAGTTTGTGTACCAGCGGGTCGTCAGGTTGATCCACTCGTAAACCTGGTTGGCGACAAAGACGGCACCCATAGCGATGGTGATCCAGACCCAGCGCTTGGCCTTGGCGCGCTGACGGTGCTCCTCGAGCCAGACGGCCCACTGCATCGTGCCCGACGACGCCACCAGGATGATGGTGAAGATGCCGGCTTGCAACGTGTCGAGTTCGGTGCCGGTAGGCGGCCAAACGGGGACGTGTGCACGGATAGTAAACAGCGCGGCGAAGAGACCGGAGAAGAACATCAACTCCGAACCGAGCCAGATCATCACACCGATGGCCAGCATCGGTGGACGGTCGTGAACGATCTTGTCCTGCTTCGCCAGACTTAGGGAGGAATTTGCCTGACTCACGACATATGTTCTACAAGGAAATGGTCCCTCTTCGCCACATTTGGGGAGACGGACCGTCCCTTTAGGAAAGACTTGGGGGTAGTTCGCCGACGTGAACGATGGCCAACCGGCGGGTTGGCCGCGTCAGCGAGACGTACAAAGTGCGGAGTCCACGAGGGGTAATCGACCCGGCGGCGCCACCGCGGCTGGCAATTTCTGCGGGCTCCACGACGACCACACCGTCAAATTCAAGGCCGTTCGCCCCCTCGGATGGAATAACCACTATGTCCGCTGCTAAACCCGTTTCGAGATCATTCGCGGGGTCAATTGCAACTACCCCGTGCTGAGCGAGCAGGGCCACAATTTCTCCCACCCGCGTGGTGGTAACGATGATGGCAATCCGGCCCCCGTGTACCCCGTCGAGCTCTTCGCGAGCCACCCGAGCCAGGGTCGCCCCCAGGGAGGCAGCGTCGCTACGGACGACTCGCGGCGCACTTCCGGCGCGTCGCACCGGTACCGGCGGCTTGAGATCCGGCATCGCGGCGTGCAGAGTCGGTGCGGCAAACTCCAATACTTCTTCGGGCGTTCGATAACTGACCGAGAGATCCACCCGGTTCGGCTTTTTCGTCGAAGCGAGGATCTCCATCGTCGCGTCCCACGACGCAGAAGCTGCGGCGGTCGTGGCTTGCGCCATGTCACCCACGATGGTCATGGAGCCCGTCTCGTTACGACGGCCAATCACCCTCAATTGCATCGCCGACAGGTCTTGCGCCTCGTCCACGACGATGTGTCCGTGTTTAACGAACTCTGCTTCGTCAAAATCTCGTTCCACGACGCGAGTAACGACGGTGCGCTCGCGCAGGGCGGCGTCGCGGTGGTGATCGGGTAGCTGGTCAACATCTTCGAGCGTCAGTTCGCTGTCCACCACGCGGGAGTGTCCCCGGGGCTTCTTGCGGGGACCGAGCAGGACACGGGCTTCGTCAATGAGTGCCAAGTCTGCATCGGTCCACGGAATATCACTCATGTACTCCGAGCGAGAGCGAACGAGCAGGCTGATTTCATCGTCAGTGAGAATGTCCCGTCCGGCCACGCGAAGCAGTGGCTCGGCGCCGAAGAGGTCGTGGAGCAAATCTTGCCCGGTAAGTCGAGGCCATATTCTCTGGAGAATCTGCTTGAAGGCCGCCGTGACACGAATCGCTTCTTCGAGTCCCCCTTCGACTTCTTCAATCTCCAGATGTTCGGCCGTTACGCCCGAACGTGTCCGATACTGGTCAGCCAATGCTCGAGCGAGCTCTCGCCCGACGACGCTTCGACGCGGATTGTGTTGCCCGCCTCGGCGTTTGGCCCGATCCACAATGGCCTTGGTCTCTTCTGGAGTCACCTTCAACACGAAACGGCCAAAGGGCACATCCATGATTTTGCGTAGTGCGCGCTGACGAGTGGCCAATGCTCGGGCAATGACTTCCTGCATCCGAATATCGCCCTTGAGTTGTGCCAACTCGTCAGACTCTTTACCTCGGACCGCGACGCCCCGGACAAGATCAGTGACGGTCGTCAATGTGACGCCCGACTCGCCGAGTGACGGCAAGACGTTGCCGATGTAACCCATGAAGACCGGGTTCGGTCCCACGACCAAAACGCCACGTTGGCGCTCCAGTGTGGCGCGATAGGTATAGAGGAGGTACGCCGCACGGTGGAGGGCCACGGCGGTCTTCCCCGTTCCCGGTCCACCTTGTACCAACAAGATGGTGTTCAAGTCAGTTCGAATGATTTCGTCCTGCTCACGTTGAATCGTGTCGACGATGTCACCCATGCGACCGGTACGTGCTCGACCGAGGGCCGCGAGCAGTGCGGCCGGTCCACCCAGCGCCAAACCACCTTCGACAAGACCTTCTTCGTTGATGGCGGGTGCCGTCGACGACGCGTCAGCCATTTCGGCGCCTTCGTCAGAGAGGTACTCGTCTTCGACCGAGAGAACTTGGCGGTTGCGAATTGAGATATGCCGTCGGCGCGTCACCCCGAAGTTCTCGATTGCGGTGGCGCGATAGAACGCTTCGGCAATTGGGGCGCGCCAGTCAATGATGAGTTGGTTCTGATCGAGGTCGACAATGGAGATTCGACCGAGGCGATAGGTGGCCTCGCCCTTAGGGCTCGTCGCCGAAAAGTCGAGTCGGCCAAAGAAGAGTGGCGTATTGCCAATTTGGAGATGATCGATTCGGCGCAGAAAGTTATCCATTGCCCCGTCACGCACCGAGAGGTCGCCGGGGACCCCGTCCGAGACGGCGTAGCGCTTCCGGCTCAGTTCGGCGTCGGCCAGCATCTGGGCGTGCGCCTCATAGGCGAATTCGAGGAACGTCTGTTCTTCGGCTATTTCGCGCTCATGCATAGGAGTCCTGCTTCCGGTACCTCTAGAAAGAGATGAGCAAGCCTAACGGGCAAATGGGGAATCAGGTTGGGGTATTAGAACCTACGATGACTACGCCGTTCCAGGAGGAGCCATGACCGAGTCAAATTTCCTACGGGCCGCCCGTGGCGAGTCCGTCGACCACGTTCCCGTCTGGTTTATGCGCCAAGCCGGGCGGTCTTTGCCCGAGTACCGGGCCCTTCGCGGGTCGGGTTCAATTCTCGACGCCATCGCCGATCCGACCCTCGCCTGTGAGGTCACCATGCAGCCCGTCCGTCGATACGGGGTCGATGCGGCAATTCTGTTCTCCGACATCGTTGTTCCCGTGGAGGCCATTGGTTTTGGCGTCGACGTTGTTCCCGGACGGGGACCCGTCGTGGCCAACCCGTTCAGCTCGCGAGCAGACCTTGATCGCCTGCGGCCGCTCGAGGACGCCGACATCGCTCACGTCACCAAAACCGTGGACCTGGTCGTTGAGCAACTCGCCCCACTCAATGTTCCGCTCATCGGTTTTGCCGGCGCCCCGTTCACCGTCGCGAGTTACCTCGTCGAGGGCGCTCCCACTCGAACCTTTGGTGTCATCAAGGGAATGATGCACGCCGATCCAGCGCTCTTTGATGCCCTCATGGATCGACTCATCCCCATCACCATTTCGTTTCTCCGCGCCCAGGTGCAGCACGGCGCGCAAGCTCTCCAGCTCTTTGACTCCTGGGCCGGCGCATTAACCCGTGACGAGTACGTGCGTTACGCCCTACCCGCCACCAAGCGAGTTCTCGAAGGGGTCGCCGATCTCGATGTACCGACCATCCTGTTTGGTGTTGGCACTGGCGAACTTCTTGACCTCATGGCAACCGCGAATACCAACGTCATGGGTATTGACTGGCACGTTGACCTCAATGAAGGTCGTCGTCGTGTCGGTGGTCGCCCCGTTCAGGGCAACCTCGATCCTGCCCGTTGTCTCAATGGCGCAGACCTCGCTGTCACTGCGGCCCGCGAGGTCCTGCAGCACGCCGGCACCGACGCCGGTCACATCTTCAACTTGGGTCACGGCGTGTTGCCCGAAACCGATCCGGCCGTTCTCGAAGCCGTTGTTCGCGTCGTACACGAAGAAGGAAAGGCTGGCGTTCGATGAAGAAGATTGGCGTCCTCGTCATGGCCTACGGCACCCCGTCATCGACGGAAGCCATTGAGCCCTACTACACCCTCATTCGACACGGCCGGCCACCGACCCCCGAGCAGCTAGCCGACCTCACCCGTCGCTACAACGCCATCGGCGGCATCTCGCCATTGCGCGAACGAACCGACGCTCAAGTCAATGCACTGCGCGCCGAACTCGAGCGTCGTGCCCCGGGCCGCTTCGAAGTTCGCTTTGGGTCGAAGTACGAACCACCAATGATCGAAGAGACGGGTGCAACATTCGTCGAGGACGGCTTTACCGACGTCATCGGCATCGTGTTGGCCCCACACTCATCTTCCATGTCGACCGACCAGTACATGGACCGGGCACGGGCGACGCTGACCGGCATCAACTTCACGGGCATCGGAGCTTGGTGGGACTTCCCCGGCTTCCTCGCGATTATTGCTAACCGGGTGAATGCCGCTCTCGCGCAGATCCCTGCCGAACGACGCGCCAGCACCGAGGTGCTCTTCAGTGCGCACTCGCTCCCCGAGAAAATTCTGCTCAACGGTGACACCTATCCCGAGCAGCTCCGGGACTCGGCCGAGCAGGCGGCGAAAATCGCCGGCACCCCTCACTTCGACTTGGCGTGGCAGTCCGCCGGACGCACTCCCGACCCCTGGCTCGGGCCCGACATCTTGGACGTGCTGCGGACCAAGGCGGCCAGCGGCATCACTGACATTGTCTCGTGCCCCATTGGCTTTGTGTCCGACCACCTCGAAGTGCTCTTTGACATCGACGTAGAGGCACAAGACGTGGCTCACGCGGTCGGCCTCAACCTCGTGCGCACGGAGTCGCTGAATGCGGCACCCGACTTCATCGCTCTTCTCGCAGATGTGGTGATGGCCAACGAATGAGTCGACGCTCTGTCGTTATTGTCGGCGGTGGTATCGCCGGCTTAGCCGCAGCGTGGGAGGCATCGGGAGGCAGCACGCCAGCCCCCGATGTGTTTGTTGAAGTTATCGAGTCGCTCCCTTCAACGGGCGGGGCGCTGCGCACGACGGAGTTTGGCGGACAGGTCATCGACCTCGGCGCCGACGGATTCCTCGCCACTCGTGGCGAGGCGACAGACTTCATTCGAGAGGTCGGCCTTGGCGACCAGCTCCGACCCATTGGTGCGAGCGGGGCCTGGATCTACCTTCGGGGATATCTCGAGAAGATTCCGACCGGCTTGGTGCTGGGTGTTCCTACGCGGTGGGCACAACTTCGAACAATGCAGCACCTGTCGCGTCGGGCAAAAATGGGGGCACTACGCGATCTCCTCGTGCCTCGACGACTCCGTTACACAGATGCGCTCACCATTGGGGAAATTCTGCGGAGCAAATTCGGTGACGCCCTCGTCGATGAACTGATTGAGCCGATGATTGGCGGTATTCAAGCCGGCCGCGTCGATGAACTCAGTGCCAAAGAAGTCTTTCCCGCGTTAGATGCCGCCGCCCGTAAAGGCGGCTCTCTGATGAAGGCAATTCGACCTGAGCCACCAACTACGCCCGCTACGCCTACGCCAATTTTCTTCTCGCTACAAGACGGTGTCGGCTCTCTGCCTCTACACGTACGCAAAATTCTTCAACAGCGGGGCGTCATCTTTCGCACTAGTGATCCCGTTACGGCTATTCGCCTCATCACTGGTCAGTCGCACGCGTTGAGCGTGGAAACTGCCACATCAGTAACTCCGGCCGATGCCGTAGTTGTCGCCACGCCACCACAAGTCGCTGGGACACTCCTGGGTGACCTGGCGGCCGACGTGCGCCGCCTGGAGTTTGTCAGGAGTGCCAGCAGCACCATGGTGACCTTCGCCGTTCCTCGTGCCACCTGTCCGCTCCCTGAGAGCGGCACGGGCGTACTAATACCGCTACAGACCAACTTTGGTGCCGGCACCGATTCAATGGTCACGACCGCGGTGACGTTTCTCGACCGGAAGTGGGCACATCTGCACGACCCACAGCTCGCACTGGTGCGTGTGCACACGGGACGGATAGACGATGTACGGGCGATGGCCATGAGCGACGATGAACTCGTGAGTCGAGTCCACGGTGAATTGGCTCAGATATTTGGGACCTGGCCCGATGCCCACGAAACGCGAGTACAGCGATGGCCTCACGCGTTGCCGCAGTACTTCCCCTTGCACCAAACAATGGTGTCGGCGGCGCGAGCCGCTCTGGCGCCTCACGGAATATTTCTCGGCGGCATGGCCTACGACGGGGTGGGCGTGCCCGCCAGCATCGGATCGGGCCGACGGGCCGGACGTGAAGCGTTAACGCACGCTCAGAGGTAGTAACCCGAGTGGATGTAGATACAGGGGACACCTTCGCGGACGTACATCGCGTGGTTCTTCGGATCATCATCGAGCGCTAAACGCAAATCAAAACCAGTTTCTCGGAGCTCGTGCACCACACTTCGCTTGAAATAGTCAACGCCCGAGTAGTCGCCGAACTCGCGCATGATCAGAACATCCCAACGCAGCCCATATCGCTCCAGCCAACCCAACGTGTGGGGGGCGACACGACGAGGGCGACCGGTCAACAAGATAACTGTGAGATTGGAATCGAGAAGTTCCAGCAGTCGTTCAATTTCTTCGATAACGGGATCATCGCCACAGGCTTCGAAGAAACTCCGCCAGTCGCCATAATCGAGGTAGTGCTGCCGACCGGCGGCATCGGCGAGAACGCCGTCAATATCGAAAATAACAGCGGGTCCAGGGGTTATTTCGGCCGCTCGCCAATGCCAGTTTTCGGGAGAACCTTCGCGCATACTCACAGCATCCATTGTCTCACCTCAACTCGGTGGCGCCATCTCTGCGAGACTAGGGGCCGTGAGTTCCCTGTCGAATCAAGTAATTGCATTACCGCAGGGCCGTCGCCTAACTGTCTATAGCGACCTGCAATTAAGCCCA
This sequence comes from Actinomycetota bacterium, assembly GCA_009701115.1. The sequence goes on from WLKR01000007.1 coordinate 7,681, forward strand.
GAAATGGCGCATGACTCGATTGCTATGGCCTCAATTGTCGAACAGTTAAACGAGATCGACGAGGCCACCGTCATAATCTTCGCAGGATCGACTTTCGCATTCGGGCCGACATCGAATCCCCAACGGTTCGTAGACGCTTGCTGGCAGCGGTTCCCCGCCTTCTATCAAGCGCTACAGCGGATTGCCTCACTCGAACAGGCACGCGTGATCTTCCTACCTGGAGCCACCGACGAAGTGCTCGAGACTGACGCGCCAACACGGGCCGCTCTGACGCGCATGGGCTTTGCCTTGGCCGCTTCGGTCTCCGTCGACGTGATGACGTGGCGCGGGAGTCGACGCCTGGAAGTAGTGGCCGGAGTAACGACTCGCAATACTGCACGCGTCGACGAACGCGAGCGAGACGATGCTCGACGCCTCGATGACACCCAATCGCTGACGAGATTCGTTCAGTCACGCTTGATGTACCGCACCTTCAGTGGCTGGGCCTGGGCCCCACTGTGGATTTTCGCATTCTTGATGTTGAGTTCGTTCGTTATCGGCCTGAACGATCTCTTCGGTAGTCACGGTTCGCAGCTCTTGGGCCAGACGCCGCACTTCACTACGTGGGGCTGGCTTTCAGCCTCACTCTTTGCCGTTGCCGCCATCGAGGCAATCTTGGTGGTCATCGCGAGCACTATTGCGAGACGGAGATTCTTCCATCGCGACGGACCACAGTTCACTTCAAGTGAACCGTTAGGCGACGTGCTCATTGGGAATCAAGACGCACTCAAGCTAGCCAGCACCATCGTGGCCGCAGGCGGCGTTGGTCTCATCGTCGGGGGCTGTGCCCGACCGGCATTGGCCTACCTCGACCAGGGCGTCTGTGCCGCTCCAGGACCGTCGGGCCGGGTCTTCGTGGAGCGTCTCGGACGATTCGGACTTCCCCCTATCTTTCAGCCAGTGGCACGAACCAGCTACGTCGAGGTGGAGGCGGGTGGAACTGTACGAGTGCGACTAGTTGCCGGAGGCTTTCGCGAACCTTCGACAACTCGCTTAGAACGATGGCTCGCCGGAAAAACCACGCTGCCGGCGCCACCAGAATCACCCGCCCTGATTGGCTCGTGGCCCGATGGCTCACCCTGGCCGCAGACGCCTATGTTTCAGCAGACCTTTCGTCGCGAGCTTCGGCTCAAGCGCATCGTGAGTGGGGTCGTCCTGCTCACGGGGCTAGCCAATGTGGTGAGTGCCGTTGTCCCACCCGCCCGCGGGCGACTTGAATCCCTACTCCACGTCCTGCCACTGGGCGTCGCCCAATCGGCCGCAGCGGCAACCGCCCTCGCCGGTGTGGGAATGATCATGATGGCCCGAGGGCTTCGACGGGGTCAGCGCCGTGCGTGGATTGTGGCCGCCATTCTCTTTGCCATCACCACCTCCACCCACGTCGTACACGGCGGTAACGGTCTCGGCACGCTGATTAACGCCATCGTTCTAATCCTGCTCATCACGGAGCGTCGTATTTTCCAGGGCGCGACGGATCGAGGTTCCTTCAGCGGAGCGCTACCCAAGCTGCTCAGTATTCCCGCGGTGGCCACCGCGAGCGCCATGCTCGTCGTCATCGTCACGTCACGCGTTCCATTCGGTCGCGAGTGGTGGCGTATCGCCCAGGCCTGCGTAGAACGACTCGTGGGAGTCACTCGCCTGCCTCTCCCCGACCGAGCGGGCGACTTCCTCTCACCCTCATTGTTCGCGACCGGCATTGTGATCATCATGTGCGGTCTCTACTTGCTCACGCGACCCGTTGTGGATCGCCGACTGTCTAACCACGGCTCTTCAGCCGAGCGTCGCTTGGCCGAGCTGCGTGCCCGCGACATCGTGCGTCGTCACGGTCGAGGCACCCTGGACTACTTTGCGCTCCGCGATGACAAGCAGTTCTTTTTCTTTCGAGACTCGGTGGTCGCCTACGCCGTTTACGGTGGCGTGGCCCTCATATCTCCGGACCCCATCGGGCCCGAACCCGAGCGCGTCGAAGTCTTTGCCGCCTTTCGACGTTTCGCGGAGCAGCGCGGCTGGACTCTCGCCATTATTGGTGCAGGCCAGCAGTGGCTGCCGGTCTATCAAGGTGCCGGCCTCCATCACATTTATGTGGGCGACGAGGGCGTGGTGAACTGTCAGACCTTCACTCTCGAGGGCGGCAAGATGAAGGGCCTGCGTCAGGCCTGCACTCGATTGGCCCGCAACGGCTACTCCGTCGAGTTTGTGGACCCCTCCACGATTGATCCGACCCGCGTTCGTGGAATCATGGAATTGATTGCCAAACTCCGTCGCGGTGAAGACGAGCGGGGCTTTTCGATGATGCTCGGTCGACTCTTCAATCCTCGCGACAAGGGTCTGCTGCTGACGATTGTGAACGGTCCGGATGGCACTCCCGTGGCGGTCTGCCAGTTTGTGCCCTCTCCGGCTATCAATGGCTACTCCCTCGATCTGATGCGACGCGACCCGGGCGAACACCCCAACGGGCTGATTGACTTTGCCCTGTGTTCCACGATTGAACACCTGCGCCAACAAGGGGGGCAGGGGCTGAGTTTGAACTTCGCCGCCTTCAGAAGCGTGCTCGATGGCGAGAAGGGTGACGGCACCTTCACCAAAGTTGAGCGGTGGGCCCTGAAGCGACTTTCGGGCATTCTGCCTATCGAGACTCTTTGGACCTTTAACGCTAAATACCAGCCCGAATGGCTACCCCGCTACTTGGTCTATCCCGCCTTTGAATCGCTCGTGCCTGTCGTGGCCGCTCTCTTGCGAGCCGAGAGCTTGACGGAGATTCCCATCATCGGACGGCTGCTAGCCAATGACCCGTCGAACCGACCCAGCACTGTCATTCCCGAAGAAATCTTGGCGGCGGTGAGCGAGGACGCTACGTAAGTTTTGGCGAGATCAGGGGCACGAACGCTCGTGAGATATACGTCATATACGAAGCCAGCGCGTGAAATCGATCGCTATACACGAGCTGCTTACCTACGACCGAGACGCAAGTCGTGGGTGAGCAGAAGAGATTGGATACATCGACAATCGGCAAGTGCTGATTGCGCGAAGCTTGCCACAACCCAGTCCCGACGTCATTAACGAGAGCATCACTTGTCCTTAGCGCAAAGCAGTTGGAGATCGATGTGGGATTCGCGCTCATACAAGAGTTGGTGTCGGCTCCGCTACCCGCACTCCGTAGCCAAGGAATATTCGAGAGCAGAATGATCTTTGATTTGGACGGCTTGAGTAGGTCGGCGGCCGTCTTGACACCGGTCGCAAGTTCCTGAGGCGATGGTCGGTGTGTGGCTGACATAAAGCCCGAGACACCAGTGAGCACAACGTACGTCGGGTGAGAGGTATTGATGTAGTTACGCACCGCAGTACGCCACAACGTGCAATCGGGGTAGGCAGCACCACTGGTTTGCGTCACGACGTACCCCCAAGGCGGGCAGCTGGGCTTTGAAAAAGCCACGACACGAATGTTCAGCAAAATACCGAGTTCATGGAAGGCCGGGGTCCACATATTTGCCTGGGAGTCTCCGAAGAGCACGATGGTGCGCTTCGCGGTCGGTTGGCCAAAGAGGCACGTTACTCCGGGATTGGCCGGGATGGTGGCCTGGCCGGTCTTGGCATCGCAGTGGGTCGATCGCGACTTCGCTAAACCGACATAAAAACCGGAGTACTTCGAGGCCACATTGGTCATCATCGTTTTTGCCTCGGCCGGGAGCTGGGTGGCTGTACTGGACTGCTGGAGCAGTGTCGCGAGCTGCGCCAAAGTTGGGCGTGTATCAACGGTGACGGCTCCGGCAGTGAGTGGGGCGAGAGACGTGAAGAGTGCACACCCGGTGAGCAGGACAGCGATCTTGATACGTACTGCCGATTTCGTAAGCCGCATCAACTGCCAATCTCTAGGTTGCGTACGCATCAACTTACACGGCAACCGAAGAATTTTCGCCTCGCCAGCAAGGTGGCAGACTCTCTCGGCAGGGATCTCGGCAGGAAAGGTGACTATGGCCAAAAACCCAATGTCGTCAGTCTTGCGCTACCGCGAGGCCCGCTGGCTCCTCTTCGGTCAAAGTACTTCTCGACTTGGTGATGGCGTTTCGGCCGTCACGTTAGTTCTGCTCATTCTGGACCGCTGGCCCGGTGCGACCCACCTCTCGCTCTACTCCGCCGTAGCGACGCTGGCTCTCGTCGTCTTCCTCCTCTTCGGTGGCGCTGTCGTCGACCGATTTTCACGACGAACCATCCTGCTGGTATCCGACCTGTCGCGAGCCGTCATCATGGGCACCGTGGCACTCTTGCTCGCCACCGATCGCCTGACCTTTTTAGAGCTACTGCTGAGCGCCTTCCTTTTTGGCATTCTCGATGCGGTCTTTATGCCCGCGGCAACCGCGCTGATTCCCGAGATCGTTCCCGAAGAGGCGCTGAACTCAGTGAATGCCGCCAGCGCGGTGTCTCGAAGTCTCTTTGGGGGCATGCTGGGCCCCGCTCTCGGGGGGATTCTTTCGGCGTGGAGCATTCCGGGGGCCCTGGCATTTGACGTCGGCACCTTCCTCATCAGCGCACTCTCCATCCTCCTCATGAGACGAACCGCTGCGCCCACGGCCCCACCGGATGGTCACGAAAACATGTTGAAGTCGATTGCTGCAGGGCTTCGGTACACCTATCAGACCAAGTGGCTGTTTTGGACCTTGATGGGTGCGGGACTAACTAATGCCTTGTTGTTTGTCCCCCAAGGCACGCTGATGCCACTCTTCTTGAAAGAGGAGTTCCACGCCAATCGTCAACTAATCGGTCTGAGCTTTGCCGTCAGCGGTGCGGGTTGGCTGATCGGCTCATTAATCGTGGGTTCACTCGCTACGCCGAAGCGCCGAGTCAGATGGCTCACCACATCCTGGTTACTAGGCAACATCGTGGTTGGTTTGATCGCCTTTGTGAATCATGCCTGGATGGCGTTGGCCATTGTCTTACTTGTGGGCCCGCTGCTCTCCTACGGCAATGTGCTCTGGGAATCCATGATGCAAACGGAAGTTCCCAAGGAGCTCCTGGGTCGCGTCACGTCGGTGGACTGGTTCATTTCCCTCGGCCTCGCGCCATTGGGCGTTATGGCCGCTGCGGCAATATCTACGCACGTGGGCATCCGGACATACTTCTTGCTGGCCACGCTGGTTTGTGTGCCGTTTCAAATTGTCCTCTTGGTCTCCAAGAGGGTCAACGCCGTGGACTCTACGCGAGTCGCTTCAAAATAGCGCGAGCCAATTCCGTGGCCGCTTCGGGGTGATAGATCAAAAAGAGAGAGGGCTCAGTGAGCTCTAGCTCCATAACGGCCCAGGCATCGTCCATGCGGCAGAGATCGACTCGGGCGTAGAGCGCCGATGCCGCACCTCCCGCTTCCAACACCCTTCGAGCGAATTGCAGCGTTTCGGGACTAGCAGTGGCTACCGACATCTGTTCGGCGCGAAAGAGTTGGCTGCGGTCGTTCTCCACCGCGTTGAGCATCGCTCCTTTGCGCATGGCGTGGGAAAACTCACCATCCACAAAGACGAGGGCTAACTCACCCTCTTCATCAATCGACTCCACGTAGGGCTGGATAATCACGTCTCGGCCCGAAACGTGGAGAGAACGGACGTGGGCGTGAGCGCGGGCGTGGTCGTCTTCTGCGTAGCGTTCGGCGTCCAGACTGCCCGCCCCGACCGTGGGTTTAACCACGAAGTTGCCCGCGGGGAAGATGGGGTCGATAGCTACGTCGGCAAAGGTCGAAGGAATTACGTTGATTCCGGCTTGTTGCAAGGACCGTAGGTAGTGCTTGTCGGTATTCCAGGCCACGAGGTCCAACGGGTTATAGAGCGTAGGGACGCTCGACGCCCACTCGAGAAATTCGTCTCGGCGGGGAGCGTAATCCCAGGTCGAACGGATGACCGTGGCATCAAATCGATCCCACTGGGCGTTTGGGTCGTCCCAGGCCAACAGCTCATACTCAAGACCGACGCTCGTTAACGCCTCGAGGAGCAGCGGTGTGTCGGGATCGACGTAGCGGTCCTCACACGTCGCAATCGCGACGCGACGACTCACGGAAGAAGGAGGTAGGCGTGGTGCGCCAAGTTGGCGATGGGACCAGGCCACACGCCAAAGAGGACGGCCGAAACACTGCCGATGGCAATCACCGCACCGGTGAGGCGGGGAACAGCCACGCGGACACCAGCACCCTCATCGTCGCTGTAGAGCGAGAGCACCAGTCGAACGTAAAAGAATCCACCAATGGCTGCCGCCACCATGGCAATCACGGCCAGCCAAGAGCCACCAGCGTCCACGGCAGAGGTAATCACGGCGAACTTGGCGAAGAACCCAGTGGTGAACGGCGCACCGGCCTGTGACAGTAGCAGCACGGCGAACGCCGCTCCGAGTAGGGGCTGACGTCGAGCTAGGCCACGGTAGTGATCGAGGTCGTGGCTAGTTTCACCCTCTCCCCCAACCAAGGTCACCACCGCAAAGGTGGCGATAACTACGGGGAGATACGTCACGACGTAGTACAGCGTGCCGGCCACACCAGATGGTGACGCCGACCACAGACCCAGCAACATGAAGCCGGCCTGCGAGATTGAGGAGTAGGCCAAGAGACGCTTGATGTTGCGCTGCACCAGAGCCACCGCAGCACCAATTAGCGTCGAGAGAACTACGAGACCCCACACCAGTGGACGCCACGACTCTGACTGCGTCGTGAGGGCACCGAAGATGACGCGCAGGACGGCGGCAAAGGCACCGACCTTAACGATGGACGCCATGTAGCCCGTAACGGGTGACGGAGCGCCCTCGTAGACATCGGGCGACCAAACGTGGAACGGTACCGCAGCCACCTTGAAGGCAAAGCCAACCAGCATGAGTCCGAGACCCGCGACCAGCACACCGGGCTGGAGAATGAAGTTGTGAGCGAGGAAGTAGGCGATTGATGACAAGTTCGTCGAACCGGCGCCGCCGTACGTCAGCGCCACGCCGTAGATGAAGATTGCTGAAGCAAAGCCACCCAGCAAGAAGTACTTCAGCGCCGCTTCGGCCGAACCGGAGCGGTGGCGGTCAAATGCAACCAACACGTAGAGACCAATGGACAAAATTTCGAGGCCCAGGAAGATCACAATGAGGTCGTTGGCCTGCGCCATCATCATCGCACCGGAGGCCGAGGCCAAGGCCAAGATATGAAATTCGGCACCCACGACGTGTGCACGATGTGCCCAGTCGTGTGCGACCAGCGCGGTGAGCCCGACACCGAGAGCGATGGCGGCCGAGGCCAGAACTCCGAAGCCATCGAGCGCAATAGCGTGAGCCAGCGTTGTCGTCGAACCATGCATCGAAACATCACGCCACTGAAAGAACGAGAGTGCGAATGCACTAACAGCCGTCACGACCGTCACGCTGGTGGCGACCACGGCCGACACACGAGCGCGCGTCATTGCCGTTACGAACATCAAGCTCAGCGAGCCGCCCAGCAGAACCAAAATCGGCGCAATGGCCAGATAGTGGACGGAGGGCATCGCTAGTTGTGCCACTTTCGCGATCATCGGTTGACCCCCTGCGGAGTTGAGTGCGCCACGATGGCGTGCGTCGAGGGATTGATCTTGTTCAAGAGGGGTGCGGGGTAGATACCGAGGACGACCACCAGCGCAATGATCGGGGCCAGCACCCATCGCTCAGCAGTTGTCGCGTCGGGAATGGAAGCATTCTCACCCGTGGCTTCACCGTGAAAGACCCGTTGGTAGGCCCAGAGCAGGTAGAGCGCCGCGAAGATAACACCCGTCGTTGCGATAACGGCCCACCAGGGGTGGGCGTTGAATGATCCAAGGAGTACGAGCAGCTCCGAGACGAAGCCCGAAAGACCAGGTAGGCCGATAGAGGCCAGCATCACCACGGTAAAGAGCGCAGCGAGCACTGGCGCGGGACCCTGGAGTCCAGAGAGTGCGCTGATGGTCGATGTACCTCGACGACGTTCGATCCCACCAATCAGCAAGAAGAGCCCCGCGGTGATGACACCGTGGTTGAACATCAAGAGCACGGCGCCACTAGTGGCGATTTGCGAGCCGGCAAAGATACCGAGCACGATGAAGCCGACTTGGGCCATCGACGAGTAGGCCACCACTCGCTTCAGCTCCTTGCTCACGGCGGCGAGCGCTGATCCGTACAAAATACCGATGACGGCCAGGGTCAGGACGACGGGCCGAACAGTATCGAGACTCTGCGGCAGAAGGCCCACGGCAAATCGGAGCAGTCCGTACGTACCCAGCTTGGCCAACAGCGCTGAGAGCACCATCGAACCCGCGATTGGTGCCTCGGCGTAGGCCAATGGCGACCAGGTGTGCAGAGGGAAGATGGGGCTCTTAATACCGAAGGCAATTAAGAAACCAATCATGATCCAAGTGGCGACACCGGATGACAGAGGCGTCTCCTTGAGGGCCGACATGGCAAAGGTGAGGTCGCCGCCAAAGACGTGCTGGTGGCGAACGGCAATGTAGACCATGCCCACGAGCAAAAAGCCGGAGCCAAAGAGGGTGTACACGAAGAACTTCAGCGCCGCGGCGGCCCGCTGTGAGCCTCCCCAACCAGCAATCAGGAAGTAACTCGGAATAAGCGTGAGTTCGAAGAAGAGGAAGAACGAGAGCATGTCGCGCGTCGCGAAAGCGCCAATCGTTGCCGTCATCAAGACGAGCAACCACGCCACGAAGGC
>WLKR01000070.1 GCA_009701115.1 Actinomycetota bacterium
GGTGGTGACGCGCTGGCCGCCGGGACGTACGCTCCGACACTGCAGGACTCGGACATCACCGCCACGCAGATTGCTACAGCGATTCGAAGCGGTCCGGGCAACATGCCGAACTACTCGAGCAGCCTCACCGACGAGCAGGTTGCCGACATTGTGAAGTACGTAAAAGTTGACATCCAGAACCCCAACAACATTGGTGGTGCTGGTTTTGGAGGCCTTGGGCCAGTGGCTGAAGGATTTATCGCGCTGTCGTTGGGTATCGGCATTTTGGCCCTCGCCGCATTCTGGGTAGGAGACCGCCAGTGAGCACAACCGAAGAACACCGCACACCCGTCTCGCTCTCGAGCGTTTCGGAAAATGACCCACGCATGCAGCCCGCGGCGAAGAACCCCGACCGCGTTGAGCGCTGGATTGCCATTCTGTTCGTACTGGGCTTCGTGGGCTTCATCGGATTCGGCTGGGCCTACTGGGTCGACGCCGCACCTTGGATTCTCGGCAGCACAGTGGGCTTCGCCTTCAGCTTCGTCGGAATTGGCGTAGTTGCTTGGGGCAAGTACCTCATGCCTAAGGGCCCCTTCGTTGAAGAGCGCCACGAAATGCGCAGCACCGACGAAGAGCGTGACGCCTTTGCCGCCGCCATCATCCAGCGCGGTGGTGGTGTCATCAAGCGTCGTCCCATGCTGGGGGCTCTCCTCGGCGGAGGTCTCGGTATCTTTGGGATTGTTGCTCTTTTTCCAGTCCTGCGAAGCCTTGGGCCGTTGCCCGGCAAGACGCTGACGCGTACCGACTGGAAGAAGGGTTCCTACCTCGTCCTCCAAGATGGTCGTCGTGTTCACGTTGATGACTTCAAAATTTCCGAAGTCGCCACCGTCTTCCCCGAAGGCTTTGAAGAGACTCCGAATGGTCAGGCCGTTGACCAGACGATCATTATTCGCTTGGACACCGAAGACTTCACGACAAAGAAGGGTCGCGAGTCTTGGGGCCCCGCGGGTTACGTCGCCTACTCCAAGCTCTGTAGCCACCTCGGCTGCCCCGTGGGTCTCTACGAGCAGCAACTACAGATGCTCGTGTGCCCATGTCACCAGTCGATGTTCGATGTCACCGTAGGTGCACAGCCGAACTTCGGCCCCGCTCCTCGTCCGTTGCCGCAGCTTCCGCTGTTCATCGACAAGGACGGCTACCTCCGTAGTCAAAGCGACTACCTCGAACCCGTTGGCCCTGGATATTGGGAGCGCTCATGAGTGATGTAAAGACGAAGCGGACCGCCAAGGCGGCTCGTGGCCCCTACGGCAAGGTCGGCCACGTACTGAACGAGCTCGATGACCGCGTTGGTTCAGCCAAGGCCCGCAACTTCCTCGACAAGATCTTCCCCGACCACTGGTCCTTCATGCTTGGCGAGATTGCCCTGTATTCATTTGTGATCATTATGGTCACGGGTACGTTCTTGACGCTCTACTACGTACCGAGTCAGACGGTCGTTACCTACCGCGGTTCATACGCTCCGCTCTACGGCGTCAAGGTGACGCAGGCATTTGCCTCGTCCGTTGATCTGACGTTCGGCGTACGCGGCGGACTCTTGATGCGCCAAATGCACCACTGGGCCTGCGACATTTTCATTGGTGCCATGGTCGTCCACATGGCTCGCGTGTTCTTCACCGGTGCGTTCCGTAAGCCCCGCGAATTGAACTACTCAATCGGTACCACGTTGTTGACCTTGGGTATCGTGAACGGATTCTTGGGCTACTCGCTCCCTGACGACTTGGTCTCGGGTACTGGTCTTCGAATCGCCTATTCGATTCTGGAATCGATACCTGTCGTTGGTACGTATCTGGCCTTCTTTATCTTCGGGGGGAACTTCCCCGGGACGGCAGTTATCCCTCGATTCTTCATTCTCCACGTACTGCTGATTCCTGGAATCATTACGGCGATGGTTGGTGCCCACCTGTTCCTGCTGGTGCGCCAGAAGCACACGCAGTTCCCTGGGCCCGGTCGCACCGAGAAGAACGTGGTTGGTACGCCAATGTTCCCCGTGTTTATGGGCAAGACCACCGGCTATCTCTTCATCGTGACTGGCGTGACGGCACTGCTGGGCGCATTCGCGCAGATCAACCCAATCTGGCTCTTTGGTCCGTACGACGCGGCAAAGATTTCGTACGCCGTGCAGCCTGACTGGTACATGGGCTTCCTGGACGGTGCGCTCCGTATCGCGCCAGCGTGGCAGACGAATAATTTCGGACACACGATTCCCTGGACCGTTACCTTCCCAGCGCTGATTCTGCCCGGCATCATTTTTGGTATTGCTTACGCCTGGCCTGCCCTAGAGCGCAAGTTCACTGGTGATCACGAGCTTCACAACTTGCTGGACCGACCTAGCGAAGTACCAGTTCGCACCGCCGCCGGATCGGCTCTCCTCGCATTTGTGATTTGGCTCTTCATCGCGAGCTCCACCGACGTCATCGCTAACTTCATGCACTTGTCCTTAAACAATGTGCTGATATTCATGCGCATCACGACTTTTATCGTTCCGGTCGTGACGTACATCATCACGTTGAAGATCTGCCAAGAGATGCGTGATGCCGATGGTTCGGGTCGTCGTAAGACGCCGAACCTGGTGACTCGTACATCCGAAGGTGAGTACGTCTCAACGGCCGCTCCGTACCACGAAGAAATGCAGCACCACGAAGAAGTAGCTGTTCCGGTGCCCACATTCTTGGTGAAAGACGAAGCGCCATCGAGCGATGGTGTTCGCACGGTAGAGCGCTAGGTCGTGCGCGCCGCTGCTGGTCTCAAGCGACGTCGGCGTTTCACTCTTATCGTGGTGTCGGCAGCCCTGGTGGCTGCCGGCACCACTTTTTACGTCACCACGTCGCGCGAATCCGCCGACGCCGCACTCTCTTCTAACGACGAGACCACCGTTACAACTGTGCCGAAAGAGGCCCCTGAAGCCGGCTGGACCGTCGTAGGCCGGGGTCGCAATGGGGTCTTCTCAGATAAGAAGCAGGTGACCGTTAGCGGGATTACCTTCCTGGCCGCCCGGTTCCGTAAGGCGACGACCAAACTTTCCTGGCACCCCGGTTCCGAGGATCCGCCGAATGCTCAAAAGTTGCTTTCCGGGATGTCCAACAAGATTGACTTCACGGGCCAGGAAGGGCTTGATGGGGTTCTAGGGGCCTTCAATGGCGCGTTCAAGCTCTCGGCTGGTGCTGGTGGGCTCAAGGTGCGTAGCGCCGTCCTGGCTCCGTTTAAGCCCGGATTCGCTACCATCGCCATCGACAAAGACGGTGCGGTGGCTATGTGGGCGGGTGCGGCCTTTCAGGCCCCGGCCGGCTTCACGGGCGTTCTATTTCGCCAGAATCTCCAATTTCTGGTTGAGGGTGGCAAGGTCTCTACCTTGGCGAAAAACCCCTCACAGGGCCTCTGGGGCGGCACTGTGGGTGCAGAAGTACGGCAATCCCGTACCGGCGTAGGGCTCGACTCGTCGGGCAACCTGGTGTACGTCGCCACCATGGCCAAATGTCTTCCCGCCGAGCTGGCTCAGGCCATGGTCCAGGCAGGTCTCGTTAAGGGGATGGAACTTGACATCAACCCCTATTGGCCAATCTTGGGGATGACTCCCAGACCAGTACACCAGCCCGTCGGGGGATTCACTGTCACGCTGCCCGGCTCTCAGCACAGCCCCTTTGTCTTTGTTGAAGGCTGGATTCGCGACTTCTTCGTTGTGACCGCGCGGCGCTAGCCGAACGCGTTGTAGTCGAACTCCCGAGGTTCCTCCTCGTCGTTTCGATCGTCATCCTGGAATCCGTAACGCAGGCCACAGGCCCGACAGGTGGTGTCGAGCAGAGCGCTCGGGTCACCCATCATGATCACGCAGCCCGCCAACTCGTAGAGAGCGCCTTCGGGGGTGCCGTAATACGAGGTGAAGTAGAGATGGGGCACGTCCGGAAAGATCCGTGGATCGAACGTCTCGTACTCCGGTGACTCCTCATCGGGTTCTTGTCGCTCGTCATCGGTCCGGTAGTGCCACACCCCTTCGGCATCGCGGGCGGCGTAGGTCTGATGTTGAAACTCCTCACGAAACATCGGCATCCCGTGGATCACCTTTATGAGTTGCGTGGAGCGACATCGAGGACACTCGTCGTAAAAGGGGTCGTGGGGGAATTCTTCAAATTGAGATTCGCTCATGGTGCTCTCCTGGTTGTCGCTGGTACGTTGCTCGGTGGGACGGGAATTTGTGGGTGTCGATGAGATCTAGGCCGGCCGGGGTGCGCCAGAAGGAGTGAGCCGGCTGCGGCCCCACAAAGTCCATGCCGGCGCGATATTCAGTCCACCGGTAGGGCGCTCCGGGAATCCAATTGTGACTCTCGACCCAGTCTCCATTGGGGTCGTCCCAGTTGATCCACCACACGTTGTTGGTCGCGGAGCGCACGAGCCGAATCATGGGCTCGGAAGAGAAGATGACCTCGTGGTCGTATTCAATCTCCTCGAAGTACTCCTCCTTGGAGGACCGGGGCTTGCGGACCATGAGCATTCCAGCCCAGGTGCGATTGTTGTAGAGACGCCAACCGCCGGGCTCGATGAACGTCACCTCACAGTCGCAGCTGCGACAGACGGCTGCGAGATTGACGTCATTGGGACTAGGGGCGGGAGGACTTATAAACCAGTTACCCCGGGCTCGTTCGCCACGCGACGCTCGATACTGTCGAACACCGTGACGGGCCTCGGCATGGAATATCCAGGTCCCGTTTCGATCTTGGCTCACCCATCCTTCGCAGTGGTCAGGGCCAAACCATGTTTCGTCCGAAAAGAGCACGAGTGCGTGACTGCGACACGACGGGCATCGTTCACTAAAATCCATTTGGCACATGATCCACCTCCACCGACAATCTCGCAGGGGGGTATGACACGAAAGCTAGTTACCAGCGACGACCCGACACGTTGCTTCCGCTCTCGAGACATGGTCACGCTCTTTTTTTGCAGACGTGTAGCGCTGCGGTTGGCTTCATTCATCGCAACTGAGGGCTCAGCCGGGTTTGGCCTCTTCAGTGAATGCTTCAGACCATCGCACTAATATCCCTATTCATGTTCGTCAACTGGCAGAAAACCCCCGAGATTGTCCAAGACGACTTATTTCACGAGTTTGCGATCTCGATTGTTAGCGAGTTTGGTGGCGTAGGAAAGAGGTGGCTCGAAGAACTGTGGGGAATAATTCGCCCAAATGAGCAGGTTTTAGCAATCGCAGGCGGTGCCTACTTTCGACTTCGCGACACTTCAGGCGGCAGAGTTACTGTTGGGGGTCGTGTGAGCTTCGGTTTGGTCGTCACGAATCAACGAATTATTTGGCTTCATTCCGAAGGTCTCCATCTCTTTTGGAGTCTCAAAAATATTGCCGAACTCTCCCTGATTAGGCGTGGCGACCTCCGATTTATTATGAGCGACGGTTCGAGGGTACAGGTCGCCCTCGAATTGTGGATGCTACGAAAGGCACGAATTGCGAGAGTCAACATGACTCTTGAGGCACTTATGCGTGAGCGCCTACAACACCAGCCCTAAGTCGGCTGGTTGCCAAGGCCCGATGCTTCACTCTCGCCACTGGCCAAGCACATTTTCAACTTCTCGTCGGGAGAAAGAACATCGGCTTGACCTTGCTGAGCAATCGCCTCTTGTGCGAATACCGACCGGGCGGCATGGGCGCTATAGAGGATGATTGGCATGGAGTGGAAGGGCACTGTCATCTTGATAGACGTCACTATCGCCACGAGCGTCGCAAAGGCTCCCCCGGGAGTGAGTAGGGCCCAGCGGAGCAATGTGCGGAGCCGCCACAATGCCGTCCCTGGCATAGCCGATTTCTTGATTTTCGCCGCAGGGGCATCTGGTACAAGGTGAATCAGCCGGGTTCGGGCTCGGCTTCCTCGGATCACAAGCACGATGCCAATAGTGACAAAAACCAAACCGGTAATGACGACCCCCACGGTGTCAGAGGGGTGGCCCTGGTCGCTGACGGCGCCCATAATGCCCATAACGCCAAATGCCACGACTGCAAAGCCAAAAAATCGGTAGACCTTGGCGAAGGTCAATCGGCGTCGAACACTGGTCGAATTTCGCCTTTCCACGGCACCAGTTAATCACCGCATGAACGAGACCGCCCAGGAATGCTTCCGAGTAACGAACATGATTGGGATTGAAACAAAAAAC
>WLKR01000071.1 GCA_009701115.1 Actinomycetota bacterium
CGCCCTGTCTTACCGGCTCTTCAGCGAAGCTGGCGTTCCAGCCTCCACTAACGCTTTTGGTCTCGCGGCACAAGGCAGCGGCTCAGCAGTTGTCCTTAACATCATTTTCTGGATTGCCCTAGTCGTCTCCATTCCTCTGCGAGGCTTCAACCCCGCCTACGGTTTCGCCGCCCTCGCCGGCGTTTTTCTAATGCTGGCCTTTTTTGGAACAATTGCACTCTTAACTCGAGGTCAACACAAAGCCGACGCCTGGCTCCGGGCCACTGTGGGTCGGCTACCCAGGGTTAAGCCCGAGACCATCACTCGGCTCCTCACTCACATCGCCGAGCGCATCACGATGCTCACATCGAATCGAGCAATTCTTTGGACCTCTCTGGGCTGGGCCGCCGCTAACTGGCTGCTTGACGCGACAAGTCTCTGGATCTTCGTCTACGCCTTTGGCTACGCCTTATCGCCAATTGATCTGCTCGTAGCGTTCGGTCTGGCCAATGTCCTGGCCGTCGTCCCCATTACACCCGCGGGCCTCGGCCTAATTGAGTTCATCCTGATTCCAACGATTGTTGGCTTCGGCGTTCCACAGCAGGAGGCCACTCTTGCGGTGCTTGCGTACCGATTCGTCAACTTCTGGCTACCAATTCCCATTGGCGGCGCTGCATACCTCTCGCTTGAATGGCGTAGAGGAAAGAATCCCACTACTTAGCGGTTGACCTCTAACGCCCTTTGCCGTAGTTCCGCGTGCACTGATCTGTGATCAACGGAGACGACACGGCGCCAACGGCGATCCGATCCGAGCAACCAAGAGTTCTCGTCGTCAGCCAACGTGCGCTCGATAGCGTCCACAATGGGCTCCCGCAGAGACAGGTCTTCAATTGGGACTAAAACCTCAATGCGCCTCTCGAGGTTCCGTTCCATCAGGTCCGCAGAACCCATGAGGAGTACGGAATTTGACGCACGGGGGTCTCCAAAAATAAACACGCGGGAGTGTTCAAGAAATTCGCCAACCACACTCTTGATGACGATGTTCTCCGACAGCCCGACCACGCCTGGACGTAGCGAGCACAACGTGCGAACAATCAGACGAACCTGCACGCCCGCAGCGTTTGCCCGATAAAGGGCATCAATCACTGTCGGATCGGTCAATCCGTTCACCTTGATTGTGATAGCACCAGATGGCCCAAGTGACGTTTGCTCATCGATTAATCCAATGATCGTCGATTTCGCCGCGACTGGGGAAACAACCAACTTACGATACGGCACATGATGTGAGAAACCCGTCAGAAAGTTGAAGAGTTCACCGATGTCATGAGTAATAGCCTCGTCGTCGGTCAACAAGCTGAAGTCTTCGTAAATTCGTGCCGTTTTGGAGTTGTAGTTCCCAGTACCCACGTGTGCGTATCGTCGAATCTCGCCATCCTCGCGCCGGAGCACCAGAGCGGTCTTAGAGTGCGTTTTGAGGCCCATAACGCCGTACACCACGTGCACGCCGGCGTCTTCGAGACTCTTGGCCCACTGAATATTGGCAGCTTCGTCGAATCGTGCCTTTAACTCCACAAGCGCTACCACTTGCTTGCCCGAACCTGCCGCACGGATCAATGAAGCGACGATTGGCGAATCTCCACTCGTTCGATACAAGGTCTGCTTAATACCAACGACATCGGGGTCCCTAGCGGCTTGCTCAATGAACTCCTCGATTGAATCGGCAAAAGATTCGTACGGGTGGTGAAGCAGCATGCTCCCCTCGCGGATGACCTCGAAGATATTCCGGACCTCACCATCGTTCACCAATCGGCGAGGAGTAACCGGAGACCATCGTGCAAGCTGCAGATCGGGGCGTCGAAGGCTGCACAGTTGCCAGAGATCACCAAGACCTAAGGGCGTGTCCGTAACGTAGACACGATCTGGCTCCAGTTCGAGTTGTTCCACTAAGAGGGCTAGGAACTCAGGACTCATAGCCCTCTGAATTTCAACTCTCAAGGCTTTGCCGAATCGCCTACGACGCAGTTCCATTTCCACGGCGACGAGGAGATCGTCAGCTTCATCATCATCTAGCGTGAGATCGGCATTTCGAGTGACACGAAAGAGATCGGCGTGCCCAATCTCCATACCCGGAAACAAAACATCGAGGTTGCCGATGATGATCTCTTCAATCATGCACCACTTCTCGTCATCGGAGAGTGGAACGAATCGCGGAAGCGAGCCTGGAACCTTGATTCGCGCAGCCCGTTCCTCACGTGTAATGGGATCGGTTACTGAAACGGCAATGTTGAGTGAGAGGTTCGAAATCTGAGGGAATGGATGCACGGGGTCGACGGCGAGAGGTGTCAACACGGGATGCACATTCTTCAAGAAATACTCTCGAAGTGAACTTTTAGCCTCGGGATCCAAGGAGGCGTAGGGGACGATATCGATACCCGCGGCCGCCAACTGCGGGAAGATACTGCCCATCACGATCGTCTCAAGGCGGTCGGTGAGCGTAAGCACTCGTTCTCGAACAGCCCGGAACTGGTCCAGCGGGCGAAGGCCATCAAGCGACGGGGTGTGGATTCCGGCGGCAATCTTGTCCTCGAGTGAGACCACCCGGACCTGGAAGAATTCATCAAGCATTTCGGCGTAAATCGCTACGAATTTACTCCGTTCGAGCAGGGGAAGCGAGGGGTCGTCGGCCAGATCGAGTAGTCGAGCGGCGAACTCCAGGCGTGATAACTCACGACTTGAGAAGCGCTCAGCGCCAAAACTCTCAAAACTCGTCATCATGCCATGCCTCACGTAGTGCTCCATTGGATTCTAGAAGGACGGTACGCTAGGCACTGTGACGTCCCTTCGAACATCGAATGAACTTCTGGAATCCGCCGATAAGACCAATCGCCGAGGTGAACTGGGGCTTCTCCTGCTGGCTGATGTCCTGATTGGGGCCCTTTACACATTGGCCTCGCTCGGCGCCAAGGGTCATATTCCGGCCAGCCTGATATTCATCCTCGGTGCAATCATGGCGATGTCGGTCGGAGGCCACTTCGCCTTACGAGTCCTAGCGCCCCGAGCTAATCAGTTGCTCCTGCCGTTGGCCTCGCTACTGAACGGCATTGGATACGTGGAGATTGCTCGATGGAATCCAGCGCGGGCTGAGAATCAGGCGATTTGGTCCTTTCTGGCCATGGGAGGCTTAATCGGAACGCTTTATTTCGTTAAACGAAGTCGCGATCTAGACCGTTACCGATACATAACCCTGCTTACCGCCATTGTCCTCATGATCCTTCCATTGATTCCTGGCATCGGCCTTTCCGTGAACGGAGCGCGACTGTGGATTGGAATTGGTTCGTACACCTTCCAGCCAATCGAGATTTCAAAGATTCTCTTGGCCCTCTTTTTCGCCTCCTACTTCGCGTCTAATAAGGAACTGCTCTCCAACACCACCAAGGTCATCGGTGGCCGATCGTTCATTGATCCTCGGATTCTGTTTCCGATCGTTGTCACCTGGGGAATCGCACTGATGGTGCTTGGCGTTGAAAATGACATCGGATTTGCATCTCTTCTATTCGCCCTCTTTCTTT
This sequence comes from Actinomycetota bacterium, assembly GCA_009701115.1. Next base: position 3,549 of record WLKR01000071.1, read on the forward strand.
CTCTACTTTGGATTACCACGGGACGCATTGGCTACGTCGTCACGGGTCTCGGACTCCTAGTCGCGGGAGGGTTTGTCGCTTCGCAACTCTTTTATCAAGTTAATCAGCGCTTTGCAGTTTGGCTTGACCCTTGGAATGCCCACTCTTATGAGCACGGTGGTCGCCAAATTGTTCAAGGTTTATTCTCCCTGTCTGCGGGTGGACTTACGGGAACTGGCGTTGGGTTGGGTCAAGCCGGGCGCTGGGTTCCAGAAGTCACGTCAGACATGATCTACACGGCAATTGGAGAAGAGCTAGGCCTCGTTGGACTAGTAATCGTCTTGAGTGCAATCCTCTTAATTGTTGCGCAAGGGTTTTTCATCGCACAGCGGAGCCAGAATGACTTTTCGCGGCTGGTAGCAGTAGGGCTTTCCGCCATCATTGGATTTCAAGCATTCTTCATCTGTGCCGGTATTTTGAGGGTGCTGCCTCTAACCGGAATCACCCTTCCATTTGTGGCATACGGCGGTAGTTCGCTCTTAGCGAACTACATCATCCTGGGACTCCTGCTGCGTATCTCTGACGAGAATCGTCGACAGGCGGGCGGCGGATTCATTCGCCAGATGCAGAATGAGAATTAATAGTGCTCTTGCAGCACTGACTCGGCGCAAAGCACCGGCGCCGGCACAATTTGCCTTAGCGCTATTGCGAGTCCGTCCGTCAACCGACACGGAATAACTACCTGACCTCGCGGCGACATCAAATCGAGCTCGGCGTAGTAAACACCCAGCTCTTGTTTGATAATGCGAACCGCGATCACGTCTACATTGAGCCCCTGCAACGTGCTGACGAACAGCTCGTGGGTGCTGGGTCGAGGATTAGCCCGTCCTTCTAGGGCCATGGCGATAGCTTGAGCGTCAGCCAGTGCGACCGTCACTCCCAGGCTTCGGAACAGCCCTTCGGCCTCTTGCAGATTGATCTCTGGGTGAGGGTCAGGAAGAAGATACGTGACCGAAACGACGTTCATCACGCGGAACGTTTCATGCTCCTCGATGACAACGATTGGTTCATCGGAGCTGTTTTCAGTGGTTGAGCTCTCATCAGTCATGGACTACACCCTAATTCCCTCGGCGTCGCGATACAGAGAGCACCATACCAATAGCGCCGGAAAAGACCAGGGCGGCCGTTCCGCCGTAACTTACCAACGGAAGAGGAATGCCCGTCACCGGCATAATTCCCATAGTCATACCAATGTTCTGGAAACAGCTGAACGAGAAGAAAACAAATATGCCCACACAGAGGAGACGACCGAACTGCTCCTTGGCATCCTTAGAAATAACGAATATTCGATAGGCCACAGTGGCGAGGAGTCCCAAGAAAACGAGTGAACCAATAAGGCCCAACTGCTCGCCGATCGCCGTAAAAATGAAGTCTGTGCGTTGCTCGGGTACGTAACCCAAGTTGGTCTGCAACCCGTTAAAGAGACCCATGCCCGTTATGCCGCCGGCACCGATGGCATTCTTCGCGTTATCAACGTGGTAAATCGCCGATGCCAATGCTGGATCACTCGAATTTTGATTCAGAAAGGCCGTTAGGCGGGAAAGTTGATATTTCTGAAGGAAACCAACCGCTACCGCCGAGACCGCCCCGACCACTCCCACTACACCCAGCAATGCCATAAATCGCGGTGGCACACCAGCGATAACAATCATTATGCCAACCGTGACAGCCACGATGATCGCTGTACCGAGGTCCGGTTGAACCGCAATGATTGCCATGGGCAAACCGGCCATAAATAAAATCCGAATCACATCTCGTTGTGCGAGTCCCTGTGGGCGACGGGCACTATAGGCAGATGCGGTCAATATGAGGGCTAGCACCATGAATTCACTAGGTTGCACCTGGAAGAACCCAAGATTGAACCAACGTTGTGCTCCAAGCGCCGATGAACCAAAGAAAATCACTCCGATGAGCCCGGCGATACTTGATAGATACGCCGGTGTAGCAATCATCTCAAACCGGCGGTGATCAACTCGAGAAAGAATCCACATCACCGCAAGACCAATGCAAACCCACATGGTTTGACGCTTTAAGTAGTACGCAGGGTCATAACCGGCGTTCGTCAGAGCCACTTTGGTCGCCGAATAGATCATCAAATCACCAAAGAGGGCGAGTGTAACTATCGCAAAGAGAAGACCACGGTCTACCGAACCGGAATTCGAATCATTCGACGTGCGAGACAGTATGTTCACTGCGTAACCGCCTCTCGCAGTACCGAGATTGGTATATCGGCATCAAACCACCAATCAAGTTGCAACTTGGCCTGCCAAACCAGCATCATCTTTCCATTGGCCACACGGGACGATATCAATCGCTGCTCGGCCAACCAAGCCGTTTCGGCCGGTTCATACGACAGATCGATGAAGGCCGTTTGGCTCCCAGTCGCAACGGTTGGCAGCGGCGAGGAGTCTCCAGTCAGACTCACGGGTGTTGCATTAACGACTAGGTCCGCTTCATAAGAGCTCACGGAGACACCACGCACACGGTCATCAGCGCCAAACATCGAGAGTTGTCCACGATCAGTGCGAAGCAAAACATCGATTCGGCCCACTCCTCGGCTCAACAAC
>WLKR01000072.1 GCA_009701115.1 Actinomycetota bacterium
CGAAGGCCAAGAAGTTTGGCTTGGCGTCGACACACGTCGATGCTCTCCGGGTTATTGCTGTTGGTCACTCGGCTGGCGGATCGGCCGTTGAGCGTCTCGCCTCATTTGAAACAGCCACCAAAGGCACTAAGTCGACACTGAAGGGTTTCATTGGCCTGGCCGGTGCTTCAATTGGTGCCTGGTCGCAGTCGCTTGCCGCACCCTTCAATACCATTCCGCAGATGCCCGGACTCTTTGTGACGGGCCAACTCGACAATGTTGTGTCGGTATCCGCAATAGAGAGCGCATACGGATCCCTGACTAAAAGCCGCCGATTGATTGAGCTCACCAACGCTGGCCACCAGGCCTTCAGTGACCTCTGTCAAATCAATCCCGGTGAAGGTGGCCTCACGGCCCTCGCCCTCGCCTTGAACATCACCATCCCGAGCAATCTCTCAGGACTGGCGTCAGATGGATGTTCGTCACCGGCCGAACCAGTGACTACGAGCTGGCGACCAACGCAGCAGGCCGTTATTGCACAGATCCGGTACATCTTCGGAGCTGACAAGAAGACCACTGCCTTGACGGGTATTAAGACTTCGTTCCCCGCAAGTGTGGCCATCAATACGACCGCTCCGCTTCCCTAAAAGGGCCTAGTAGCGGTAAAGCACTACGAAAAAGGTGGTGGGCCGCCCGGGTCTCGATCCCGGCACCTTGAGATTAAAAGTCTCCTGCTCTTCCCGATGAGCTAGCGGCCCTTGATACATCGTATTTCACTTGGCGGTGGTGAACTTCACTGCATGCTGAAATGAGTTCTGATAACTAGGTCAGCCGTGCTGAGCGGAGGCCTTCGGTAGGCTCTTGCCGTGACAATCGAAAATGAGTCCGTCGTAAGTATCGAAGCATTGCTCAGCGAGGTTGACGTTGCGATGCGTCGACTCGCCGATGGCACGTACCAACTGTGTGCCGTGTGCCAATCCCCCATCGATAGAGATCGGCTTGTTGATAATCCACTCTTAACAACGTGCGTTCAGCACCCCCAGCTAAATGAAAGTGACAATCATGAGTAACGATCAACTGCTCACCGAAGCAACTCCAGAGAATGAGGCCCAGTATTTCCGCCGCGATATCCAAGGGCTTCGCGCGCTGGCTGTCATTCTGGTCATCTTGGCCCACGCCAAAGTCGCCAATTTCGCCGGTGGCTACATCGGCGTAGACATCTTTTTTGTGATCAGCGGTTTCGTGATTACCGGGCTCCTCCTTCGCCAGTCTGGACAAAATGTGGTGCGCCAACTCGGCACGTTCTACGCGCGTCGTATTCGCCGAATCATGCCCGCTGCAACGTTGGTGATTATCGGGACACTGGTAGCGGCCTTCTACTGGATCGGGCCGTTTTCTGCGCAACCACTTTTGGCAGACGCTCGCTGGGCCTCAGGATTCTGGGCGAACTTCCACTTCATCACTGTTGGAACTGACTACTTCTCCCAGGGCCTACCGCCGTCATTGATTCTGCACTACTGGTCTCTGGCCGTTGAAGAGCAGTTCTACTTCGTCTTTCCACTCGTCCTCTTCGTCACAGCAGCTCTTTTCGGCCTCCGTCGCCATCGTGTAATTCTGTCCGTGTTCCTTGGCATTCTCGTGGCCGCATCGGCAATCTGGAGTGCGTACGAAACCACACGCAATCCAGTAGCCGCTTACTACTCCCCGTTCACCCGTTTCTGGGAACTCGGGTTTGGTGCACTACTCGCCGCCCTACCCCCAACTTTGAAGATCAAGAATGACCGCCAGGTCCAAGTCGGACAGTGGGCCAGCATCGTGATAATCCTCGCCGCCGCGACGAAACTCACCGATACCAGCCACGTACCAGGCGTGCTGACGTGGTGGGCCGTGGCTCCAGCCGGATTCCTTCTGTGGACTGGCGGCTCGACGTCTCTGGCTTTTCCGAGTGGCTGGTTCTCGAAGCAACCACTTCGCTACATCGGTGACATCTCCTACTCCCTCTACCTCTTTCACTTCGCGTGGCTGAATATTCCTGTTCAGTACGTTCTGTTGAAGTACGGCGAGACCAACAACTTGTCCGTACGTTCACGGGTCGAACAAATTGTCGGTGCACTGATTTGCGCCGCATTGTCCTACGAGTTCTTTGAGAACCCGATTCGTCGCTCCAAGGTGCTTGACCGCCGTCCGTGGCTCACCGGCCTCCTCGGTGCCGGACTCATTGGACTGGTCTGGCTGTCGGCCTGGTTGATTCAGACGTATTGGACGCTGTAACTGGAATTGAAAAATGCCCCGGTGCATCGCACCGGGGCATTTTTCGTAAGTACTTACTTCTTGGTGGCCCAGAAGATCTCGGCAATCGCGTCGATTTCGCTCAAGAGGCGATCGGCCACGGCAACGTCATTGGTCTTCTTAGCTTCGCCAGCACTCTTGGTGGCCTTCCAGAAGAGGTCGTGCAGGGTGGGGTGTGCTTCGAGGTGCTCGGGCTTGAAGTAGTCGGTCCAGAGAACCCAGAGGTGGTGCTTGACCAGTTCGGCACGCTCTTCCTTGATTCCGGTAGCGCGGACCTTGAAGTCGGCGTCGCTACTGGTGGCGTACTTTTCCATGCAGGCCTTAACTGATTGGGCCTCAAGCTTGGCCTGAGCGGGGTCGTAGACGCCGCAAGGCAGATCGCAGTGAGCCGAAACGGCAGTGGCGGTGCCGTCAAAGGCGGCGGTAATGCGCTGAAAGACGTTCATGAGTCTCCCTTTCCAAGAAATGTCGACCGGGTAGGCCGACGCGTTGTTGTGCTTTAGGTTAGCGACCATGCTGGTTCGTGCTCTCGCCGCGTTACTCCGCCCCGTCATGCGGCGAATAGTCGTTGACGGCGTCTCGATGATTCCCACGTATCGGCCGGGGGAGTACGTCTGGGCTCTGAGGCGCTGGCGACCATTGCGGGCCGAAATGGTGGTCGTGGTGGCCCTTCCGGGCGAGAGTTCTCGAGAGATCATGAAGCGGGTCGAATCGGTCACTGGCGATACGGCGTGGCTGACCGGAGACAATGGCGATGCCTCGACGGACTCACGTTCGTTCGGGGCCGTAACCAACAGGGCCATTACATGGATGGTCTACCCCCAACGCCCGGCTATTCCACTTTCGACGTGAACCTCCTACGCTGTAGGGGTGAGTGAAAATCGAGAGGGACTTGGTGGATTTATCCACGAGCACCGTGCCAAGGCGCAGATATCACTTCGCAAGCTCGGCGAACTCGCTGGGGTGTCCAATGTCTATCTTTCCCAGATTGAGGCCAACCTTCGCCGCCCGAGTGCCGACATCCTCCAACGAATCGCCAAGGGTCTCCAGATCTCCGCTGAATCGCTCTACGTCCAAGCGGGGATATTGGACGAGGAGCGCCAGGGTTCCACAGAGGTGAGTATCCAATCTGACGCCCGTCTCACTGAATCACAGCGTCAAGCACTACTCACAATTCTTCGCAGCTTTCTGGCCGATAATGCCCCCGCTGCGAAAGATGAGACGGCGTAATGGCTCGTCTCGCCGTTCTCTCGTACCACACCTCGCCGTTGGCGCAGCCGGGGACTGGTGATGGCGGTGGGATGAATGTCTACGTTCGTGAAATGGGAGCGGCGTTAGCTCGCCAAGGTCACTCCGTCGATATCTACACCCGACGCGACAGTCCCACTCAGCGCGATCAGGTCCAAGTGGAGCCGGGCCTGACCGTGCATCACGTCACGGCGGGCCCAACGACTTCGCTCCCAATGGGTGAACTACGACTGTGGGTTGATGACTTTGCTCGTTCCGTTGGAGTCTTGATGGGCTGCAATGCCAAGCCCGACATCTTGCACGCGAACTACTGGCTTAGTGGCATTGCTGGTCACTGGTTGAAGCACGAACTGGATATTCCTCTCGTGATGACGTTCCACACGCTGGACCGCGTCAAGGCGCTGACGTTTGGCGAGCCTTCGAGCGAACGGGCGACCGATGAAGAGCGCATCATGGCCTGTTCGGACGCCGTATTGGCTAGCTGCGATATTGAGGCGCAACAAATCGTCGACTTCTACGACGCCAATCCTGCACGTGTCCATATCGTTCCGCTCGGTGTCGAGCACGCATTCTTTTCACCAGGCAATAAGACAGAGGCACGACGGGCACTTGGCATGCCTACTGATGAAGCGCTCATGCTCTTTGCGGGCCGTATTCAAGATCTCAAGGGCGTCGACCTCGCCCTCGAAGCCTTTATTGAAGTTCGTCGGCGAAATGGCAAGGGCCATTTGGCAATTGTTGGGGGCCCGAGCGGGCCGAACGGTCGCGAGACTCTGGACCGCGTCCAACGCCGCATCGCCGAGGCGGGCGTTATCGAATCGGTATCACTCGTGGCCCCACAGACTCACCAGTTGCTCTCGTCGTGGTTTCGCGCGGCGGACCTGACACTGGTTCCTTCCTTGGCGGAAAGCTTTGGTCTCGTGGCACTGGAGTCGGCGGCGTGCGGAACGCCAGTGGTGGCCTCCGCAGTAGGTGGGCTGCTTACCCTTATCACGCCTGGTCAAAATGGCCTGCTCTTAGCGTCGCGGGAGCCGAAGGACTGGGCTGATGCAATTGAGCGAGTCTTGGACCCCGCCGTGGGGGCCGGCATGGCCCAAGCCAGCGCCACGATGGCCCGGCAGTACACCTGGCGCCACACGGCCGAAGCGATCTCCGATCTAGTGCACCGACTGCAGTCGGGTGCCCTGCTGCTCTGTCCCTGATGAGCTCGACGCCCATCACTGACGCGGTGGCCGCGGAGACCTTTGCTCAGCTTCTTGATGCGTGGGCGCAACTATTACTTGACGAAGAGTTACTGCTGGCCGTTGAGTCGGGCCTCTCATCTGATGGCAAGCGGCAGTGGCTCCTTCGCTTTGCCGGCGAAGAGAAGCAGTTCGTCGCCATCTGGATGACGCTCCGCCAGCGAACGGTCTACGTTGAGATCGAACTGATGCCACCGCCCGAAGAGAACGTGTCGGAAGTCTTGACGATAGCGATGACTAAGAACTTCGATCTCTTTCCGCTTCATCTCGCGATTGGCCCCGACAACGGTATGTATTTGGTGATGCGATTTCCTGTGGGCGACGCATCTAACGGACTATTTGACGAAATTAGCGGGGCTGCTCTGCGCTACGTCGATGAACTCTTCCCCACGTTGATGGCTCGCGGATACGCGTCGGCCTATCGTCGCCGTGTACAGGCAAGGCCCAAACGGTCCCTATAATTGAACTATGGAACGAAATTCCATAGTTCAATATGGGCGTAAATTTCTTTTCTTGACCCTCCTAGCGGTGGCGACAACTCTTCCGCACCCCGTCTCGGCTGCATCGGTTACGCCGTGGACGAAAAATCAGTTGGTGGCAGCACTCGTGGCCGCGCAGAAGGCGCCTCTCAAAATTCAAACCACGACCCCGGCGCTCTCGGCACTGGTCACACCCTTTGATATCAGCGCCGCATCGGGAAATGGATTGATTAGTCCGCAGTGTCAGCCGTTTGGGCATCCTGCTATTGCCCGCAATCCCGTACCGTGTCTCTTTGGCGAGACGGCGAGCCCGAAGGGTGATGTGGTTCTTTACGGAAACTCCCATGTTGACAATTGGATTGCGCCTCTATCTAGCGCTATGAAGGCCAAGGGATACCGCCTCAACGTCTTTGCCTTCGCGGGATGTCCCGCAACATCAATCGATTACTCCAAGGCCCCCTTTGCACTTCGAAGTGGAAACGTGAATGACTGTCTCGCGTGGAACGCCAGCCTGCCAGCAAAAATCAGTGCGATTCAACCCAAGGCGATTTTCTACACCGGGGGACCAGAATTCTCCTCGCTACTGGGGGCCCAAGATCAAGCCTTCGCGAAGGGGGTGAAAGGTCTCATGACACAAATGGGCTCAGCTCCAAAATTTATTCTCGGTACTACTCCGTCGCTCAACGCCGCCGCACCTGCGTGTCTCGCGCAGCACAAGTCAGATGCCACGGTCTGCCAATTGTCGTATCGGGCAACGTCGTACTACCCCAAAATCATGCAGCGTGACCAGGTGGTGGCTAGTACCACCAAGGCAACCTTGATACCGACCAATGCCATGTACTGCCAGCCCAACGCCCAAGATCGCCTTCAGTGGATTTGCCCC
>WLKR01000073.1 GCA_009701115.1 Actinomycetota bacterium
AACCCTCGCCTCGAGGGATCATGAATTGAATGTCGTCAATGAGCAAGACGTCGACTGAGCGATAGCGCTCGTGGAGCGCAATCTGGCTCTGTTCCCGTACGGAGCGGATGAAGTCGTTAAGAAACGTCTCCGTGGTGACGTAGAGAACTTCCTTTTCTGGCCAGTGGCGCTGCACGTAGTTACCTATGGCGTGGAGCAGGTGGGTCTTGCCTAATCCGGACTTTCCGAAGATAAACAGGGGGTTGTACTCCCGGCCGGGCCGTTCGGCGGCCGATTCGGCCGCAGCCTTGGCCATACGGTTTGAGCCACCAATCACGAAGGTCTCAAAGGTCATACGAGGGTCAAGGCTCTGGCCCCGACCGACGGTGGGGGTAGGGGGCGTAAGGGTCACCACTGGTGTAGTGGGAGCAGCTGGCGCCGCCACGGCTACCTGCGAGTCGAAGCCGTCGTCAAGGGTGATACGAATCGAACCCTGGGGGCCAACAATGGTCCGCAGCTCCTGTTCGAGAAGGGGTAGGTGGCGGTTGTTGATCTGATTCGACTGAACTTGGCTCGGAACACCAATTGACAGGACGCTGTGACCGTAATCCACAAACTTGATTGCGCTAAGCGTGGCATTCCAGGCAGGGGCGGGCACCTTATTTTGAACGGCTTGTCGCCATTCTTGGTACACCTCTTGTCCCTCTAACACCCTGTCCCCCAATGACGATCGAAATCAAGTTATCAACAGGCCCACAGGCCTACCCAAGGGGCCTTTTGCACCCTTGGAACGGTCACGCTACACCCTTCGGAACTATCGCGCCAGAAGACGGCCCAGTGGTGGGGTAGACTGTCATTCGTGGCATCGGTGCCCGACCCCCGGGGTCAGCACAGGTACTGGTTGCCCAAGATCGAATAGAGGTTTTTGTGAAGCGTACTTACCAACCAAACAAGCGAAAGCGCCAGCGTACCCACGGTTTCCGTGCCCGCATGAGCACTAAGGCTGGCCGAGCCATCCTGAAGTCGCGCCGTGACAAGGGCCGTCACGAGCTGACGGTTTAGTCTGGGCGTGCCGGAACGGGTTCAGCTCCGTCGGCAGTTTGCAGCCTTCAAAACCCCTGATTACCGGGGTAAAAGTGGACCGCTGAGACTGTCATTCGTAGCTTCACCACAACCGGCAGCAGTGGCGTACGCCATTGGGCGGCACGTGGGCAACGCGGTGATTCGTAATCGAATCCGCCGACGCCTTCGGTCCCTCATAGTGGAGCGTTCTACTCCCCTGCAACCCGGAACTTACCTGATCAAGTGTGGTATTGGCACCGATCTACTTACTTATGACGATCTCCGAACTCATCTCAACCGAGCCCTCGATGGACTCCCCGGCACCTGAGCTGGGCGGTGTCGCCCGGGGTCTTCGGTCCCTGGTCCGCGGCTACCAACACCTCACCGCCGGCCGGCCGAGTCCCTGTCGGTACTACCCCACCTGTTCGACCTACGCCATCGAGGCCCTCGAAACCCACGGTGCACTACGCGGTAGCTACCTGGCGACACGTCGTATTTTGCGCTGTAACCCCTTTGGTTCACATGGTGTGGACCTTGTCCCCTTACCGAAACGGAGCGAAGTTCAATGATTTTCGCAGCTTCTTCAGGCATCGTAAAGTCCGTTGGCGACTTTTTCAACCCTATTTTCAAGCTATTTGGGTGGCTTTTGGCCCAGTTTTACCAGATCATCCCCAACTACGGGGTCGCGATCTCCCTGTTAACCATCTTGATTATGGGTGTTTTGACACCCTTAACGGTGAAGAGCACCCGCTCAATGATGGCCATGCAGGCATTGCAGCCAGAACTTAAGAAGCTGCAGCAGAAGTACAAGGGCCCCGAACACCGCGCCCAGATGAACGAAGAGATGATGCGTCTCTACAAAGAGCACGGCACGAACCCTCTTAGTAGCTGCTTCCCAGTGCTGGCCCAGGCACCTTTCCTCTTCATCCTCTACTCCGTGATTCGCGGCCTTTCCGACGTGAAGCCCAAGTACATTCCCGAGACGTCGAGCATGTACCTTGATTTGATTGCATCAAAGGGCAAGATTGACGTTTTTGGCATGGACATGGCCCTTAAGCCCCTTGACCATCACGCAACTCTATTTGCAGCAATTCCATTCTTTGTAATGGTGGCATTAGCTGTCGGTCTCCAGTACTTCCAGATGGCCCAGATCAACAACCGCAACAAGAAGTCGGGCCAGGAGATGCCGTCCTCCCAGCAGCGCATCCAGAAGCTGATGCCAATCTTGTTCGCCTACTTCTACTTCATCATTCCCGCAGCCGTGGTGCTCTACATGGTTGTGTCCACAATGATTCGAATCGCCACTCAGGACATCATGTTCCGAATAGGTGTCTCGGATCCGGGTAAGGCGAAGGAGCGGCAAATTCCAGGCCGCGATAAGTCACCCGAAAAGAGTGCAGTAACTGAGGCTGAGGCCAAAACCCTCAAGTCTCAAGCAAACCGCTCCAAGTCGAAGCGTCAGCGAAAGGAACGATAAATCATGGATTGGGTAGAAACCACAGGAAAATCACTAGAAGAGGCCACCAAGCGTGCCCTCCAGATCCTCGGGGTGGGCGCCAGTGACGCCGACGTCGAAGTTCTCGAAGAGCCCAAGGCCGGTCTCTTTGGCCGTGTAAAGGGCGAGGCGCGCGTTCGCGCGCGCGTTCGTCCCAACATGCCACGACCCAAGCGTGCTGGTCGTCAAGGCGGCGAGGGTCGTAAGCGATCCGACCGCCCAGACCGCCCAGCGAAGGGTGAGCAGTCGGATAAGCCCCGTGCTCCACGGAACGAATCACGCCCTCCCCGGACGGCACAACCAAAGACCTCAAACAAGCCCTCGAAGGAGGACACCATGGCAGAAGGAATCACCCTGGCTGAACAGGCTGACATTGCAAAGAAGTTCCTTACCGGACTGCTCGAAGCAATGGAGCTGACGGCCGAAGTATCAGTCCGAGAGATTGACGCTGAGACGGTGGAGTTGGCGATAAACGCCAACCCGGCCAGTGAGCTCGGAATCTTGGTTGGACCCCGTGGCACCACGCTGCAGGCCCTCCAGGAGGTCACCCGCACCGTTGTTCAGGCGAAGAGCCCAGGCCGCACCGACCGCATCTTGGTCGATGTAGCACAGTACCGCGAACGTCGTATCGCGGCCCTGGCCCGCTTCGGCCAGCAGGTTGCCGTAGAAGTCGTTGAGACTGGCGAAGAGCGCGCTCTGGAGCCAATGTCGCCGGCGGACCGTAAGGCCATCCACGACGGCCTTACAGGCGTTGACGGAATCGTTACGCGATCGGAAGGCGAAGAGCCTCGCCGTTTTGTGGTGATCGCTCCGGCATAATAGAAGTGTGACAATTGAATGGTTAACTCGCGCCCTCGAAGAATCGAGGGCGCGAGGCTTTTTAGGGCCGGGCGAAATAGCCCCTCATATAGAACACAGCCGGGGTTTCCGCGCAGCCTGGGACGAATATCGTTCCTCTCCCCCATCCTCCCTCATAGACCTTGGCTCCGGTGGAGGGATACCAGGTGTTGTCCTCGCCGAGGAGTGGGGATGCCCAACTGTCCTCCTGGACTCGATGGCCAAGCGGTGCCGTTCCCTAGAGGAGTACTTGGAGTACCCCAACGCACCGAAGAACATCTCGGTACGGTGCGGCCGTGCCGAGGAGCTCGCACGCGAATCTGGCCTCGACGGTAGTTTCGAACTGCTGGTAATGAGATCCTTCGGTGCTCCCTCCGCAGCCGCCGAATGTGCGGTCCGGTATGTTTCAGTGGGTGGGCTCATTATCGTTTCTGAGCCCCCAGATCCCGATAGCCAGTCTCGCTGGAACAAGCCCGGCCTGGAACAACTGGGCCTCCGGCTCGCCGGCTTCGTGGCTACCTCGCACCATTTTGTGGTGATCGAGAAAGTAGCCCCTACTCCCCCGCTCTACCCGCGTGATAATGGGATCCCCGGAAAGCGCCCGATCTGGTCGTAGGTGTTTCACGTGAAACATACGCCCCCGGGCCGCGGCTGCCGGTCTGGGGATTAACGGATGCCTCGAATGTTCCACGTGAAACAGTTCTAGGCTTTTGAGCTGTTTCGCCACCAGGGTTAGTGCTCACGACGTTCGACGTGGAACAGGCGGAGTCCGCCCCAGGTGCGTAATACCAACGTTGACCAGATGGGCCTCGACAACGTTTCACGTGGAACGTCCGCCCCGCCCCCCAGCCAAAACTGCGTCCCCGATCGATCTTCCGACGACCATCAATCCGAGGGTTTCCTAGAAATGGCAGAGGGAAACCCACCAATTGTTTCACGTGGAACGTCGACGCTTCGAGGAATCTAAGGAAAGACTTGACGGAAAGACTTTTCGCGGGCAGAATAAGTGCTGCCAGTGTCGGCTCGGGTTGCGTAGGCAACGAGGAATGAGGATCATGTCAGAGGTTTCGACCACGAAGGTCTTTGCCGTAGCGAATCAAAAGGGCGGGGTTGGTAAGACCACCACCACAATCTCGCTCGGTGCAGCCCTTGCTGCCATGGGTCAGCGTGTCCTGCTGATCGACCTCGACCCCCAGGGCAACGCCACTACGGGCGTTGGCGTGGATCCCCATCGCTTCGAGCACTCCATGTATGACGTGCTCCTAAACGACGAAGTATCTCTCATGGATGTTGTCGAGCCCACGGGGTTTCCGAACCTTTTTGTGGCTCCCGCCGATCTGAACCTGGCCGCCGTAGAGCAGGAGCTGACCGCCGTTATTTCCCGCGAGCTCCGCCTTAAAAAGGCCATTGGCTCGCTGGGTGGTGACTTCGACTATGTCTTCATCGACTGCCCACCATCACTGGGCTTGATTACGATCAATGCCTTCGCCGCCGCCACCGACATCCTGGTGCCGATGCAGTGTGAGTTCTACGCCCTGGAGGGCCTGACGCAGCTCCAGAGGATTGTTACCCTGGTTCAGAAGAACCTGAACCCCAGTCTCAAGATCTCCAAAGTTGTGCTGACGATGTATGACCCCCGTACCACCTTGACGCTCGAAGTGGCCAAGGAAGTTGAGCGAGTATTTCCGAACGAGATTTGCAAGACCCGGATTCCCCGCACCGTTCGATTGGCTGAAGCGCCTTCATTTGGTCAGCCGATCACCGTATTTGATCCAACCTCCAAGGGTGCTACTGCCTATGTGGAGCTAGCAAAGGAGATCCTCAATGGCTAGAAAGACAGGACTTGGACGGGGCCTCGGCGCCCTTATCCCCGAGGGCGAGCCCGCGGAAGTTACTGAATCGACAACGACGATTGTGGGTCCCCTTCAGGAAATCGCCCTGAGTTCGATTCGCCCTAATCAGTTTCAACCCCGCCAGAGTTTCGAAGATGAACCACTGAAGGCCTTGGCCGAATCCATAAAGGGTGTTGGTGTCATTCAGCCAATCTTGGTTCGCCCCGTAGAGGGGGAGTCGGGCGTATTCGAAATCGTTGCCGGTGAGCGCCGCTGGCGCGCTTCTCGCCTCGCGGGCCTCGCTACTATTCCCGCTTTCGTCCAGACTGACGTCAATGACACGTTGAGCCTGGAACGGGCCATTGTAGAGAACCTCCACCGAGTGGATCTCAACGCTCTAGAAGAAGCGGCTGCCTACCAGCAGCTGATTGACGACTTCAGCTTTACGCACGAACAGATTGCCACTCGAGTCGGAAAGAACCGAGCGACCATCTCCAACACCCTGCGTCTCTTGAATCTGGGCGGCACGGCACAAAAGGCCGTTATGACGGGCTCCATCTCTGCTGGTCACGCCCGAGCCCTCTTGGGCATCGCCGACCTGGAGAAGCAGGACGCCCTCGTTAAGAAGATAACGGCCGGCGAGCTCTCGGTCCGTGCGACCGAGGAGTTGGTCAAGGAGACCCTGGTTGTGAAGCCGGCCGCGACGCCGCCTGCAACTGGTGCCAACACTGGGGGGGCGACCGGAACCAAGCCCATTCTCCGTCCCGTGCCCGACGCCGCCATTGTTGAACTCGAGCATCTCCTGGAGGAGTTGCTCGATACTCGAGTACACATTGACCTCAAGGGTAAGACTGGCCGGATGGTGATTGACTTCGCCGATCTTGGCGACCTCGAGCGC
>WLKR01000074.1 GCA_009701115.1 Actinomycetota bacterium
CGCCTACTCCAGCTCAGTCCGAACCGGCTGCACCGACGCCTTCCAGCGGCGGTAGTGCGCCGTCGAGTGGTGGTGGCACTAGTAGTGGCTCAGGCTCAGCGAGTAGCTCTGGTTCAGGCTCAGGCTCAGGCTCCGGCTCAACGAGTAGCTCCGGCTCCGGCTCAGGCTCAACGAGCGGCTCTGGATCAAGCTCAGGTGGCAGCTCGGGCTCTGGGGGCGGTTCAGGTTCAAGCTCGCGTCCTGGTTCAGGTTCAGGTTCGAACTCAGGCGGCGGTTCTGGGTCGGGCTCAGGCTCAGGCTCAGGCGGCGGTTCGGGCTCAGGCTCAGGCGGCGGCTCAGGCTCAGGCGGCGGCTCAGGCTCAGGCGGCGGTTCGGGCTCAGGCTCAGGCGGCGGTTCGGGCTCGGGTCAAAGCAATGATGGTGGCTCATCTGATGGCGAAGGATCTAGCGGTACACCTCCAAGCGGGCCAGGAGGATCTGACTAATGTCAATGTTCGAAAGCGCTCATGCGGGCAGCCTGGCGGCCGACATCGAAATTGCTCAGTCTGCCAAGTTGGCGCGCGGGCATAAGCCTGGCGCACCTCCTGCACCAGGTATAGGTGGCCGGCACATTGTTGATCGCTTTAACGACTGGTTCGGAAACCATTTACAACAGATTTCTCCGTTAATTGGTCAACCGTTCAACGACGGCATTTACCTGCGTTCACTGCTCGGCAACGCCTATCTCGCACTCCCAACGCTCGCTGTTGTCCTTGGCCTTCTATCGTTGTTTGATACTCAAGGGTTGGCCATTTCGCCGAGCTTCAGTCTTTGTGTTGCAATGATGGTTTTGGGTGTCCTCGATGCATTCTCGGGCTTAGTTGGATTTCTGGTTTTTGCGATTGGCGTGATTCTCTCGGGTCACTTCTTCTCAAGTCATCTAGTCACTGGTCCAACGGGGTCGCAAGGAATGCTGTATGCATTCACTGGTCTGTTCGGTGTGGCGCTCCTTTGGTTTATCGCCCCACAGCTCGCAGAGAAAATGCGTCCAATTGTTGTTATCGAAGACGAAGTTGGTTTTCGAAAGTTTTATATGTTGGCAGCAGATTTCCTCGTTCTGCCCTTCCTGACCATTCTGATTCTCGGTTCAATGCCCGCGCTGATGCCATCTTTGGCGGGCGCCTACCAGCAGGGTATTGCTGGAGTAACTGTCCAGGAGCACATGCACGAGATCAAGGTCATTGTTGGCCTAGCCATGCTTGTTCGCGTAGCGACCGAACTCTTCCTTCATCGACGCTACGCACCGATTGAGTCGGCACAGCAGGTTTCACGACCACCAATTGTGAATCGGTCACTAAAGACTTTCACTTCGCTGTTTGCCTTTGTCCTCATCTGGGAAATCATGGGCTGGATGTGGCAGATGCCCGTCGTCTGGGTTGTCTACTTGTTGACCGAAAAATTCGGTGTTCTGGGTGAACGTTTCATTCGGCCAAGTTCTATCTTCCGATTTGTTCCAAGGAATCTCTTCAAAATCTTTGTAATTTTGATCTTCTCGCAATACGCGATGAAGGTACTCAATGGCAAGTTTGTAAGTGGTTCTGACATCTTGGGCTGGCTAGCGATTTCCTTGGCTACCGTGACGGCAGTATTCGCGACCCTCGAAGGTGCCAAGCGAGTAACTGATACGAAGGAAGATTTAGATCCCAGCTGGTGGACTCGTGCTTCCGGATTCGTCGTCGTCCTAGGACTCTTTTTGGTTTCACAGGACTTTGTGCATATCGAAGCAAAGAGTTACTCCAGTCCCCAGGGCGTCTCGGTGAGCGCACTGAATACCACCTACATCGCAGATGCCGGTAATAACCGTGTCGTCCGCATCGGACTTGATGGGACACGGAGCACGGTCGGTAGTGGCCTCCTGCACCCCTATTCGGCCGTTGCTGACCCATCTACCTCGAAAGAAGTTGTCTATGTCGCCGATGCCGGCCACAACCGAGTTCTTCGCGTAGACGTCCATCCGACCCAGGCGATTGCCCCACTCTTCCGTTATCAGATGAGGGCATATGCCGCCAATTCGGCAGCTCAACGTTCCATCGGTCACGGTTTTAAGACGCCAACGGGCATTGCGGTGGATCGCAAGGGTCGCGTTTACGTAGCCGACAGTGGCCATGGTCAAATTGTTACCGTCGACAAGCAGGGGAACCAAGAAGTCTTTATATCCGGACTCCAGAATCCCCAGGCAGTATTCATCGACCCATTCGGCAATGTATGGGTCACCGACACGGGTCGTGGCATCGTTTGCAGGTTTGCTGCCACTGACGACGGTACGGCTGGCACTCGCACCATCTATAAGGCCGGTCTCGACAACCCTTCAGGCGTTGCCGTTGACTCCGCCAACAATGTCTTTATTTCTAATACCGGTCGTGACGAAGTTCTTGAGTTCCGTGCCAACGGTGAAGAGGTCATGGTGGAGGGTGAGTTCGCTCATCCCACTGCCCTGGCTGTGAACGGATCAGGTCACGCGTTCGTGGCCAATCAAGTAACAAGTGAAATATCAGTAGTTACCCCGCTCTACATTCGAGAAAAGTACCTCACGGCCCCGAGCACCAATGGAACGGCCATCGCGCTGCTGAAGAATGGCGATGTGATTGTTGTGAGCCAGCGCGGTGGCACCGTTGAACAGCTGTCGCCTGAAAGGCGTGTCGTCCTCGCCTCGGGCTTTGATCACCCGCACGGCGTTGTGGTTACGTCGTTGGACGAAATCTACGTTTCGGAGCCACCTACTGGAACGATTTATCAAGTTCTCAAGAACGGTGACAAGAAGGTTCTGATCAAGGGTCTTGATGGAATTACGGCCCTCGCATCCGACGGCTACGGTGGCCTCCTCGGCGTCCAGACTAAGTATGGGAATATCCTCACGATTACTCGTCAAGGTGTTGCCAAGCTCTGGGTCGGTGGTTTGGAAAATCCAACGGACATTAGCAAGGATGCCTTCGGGTATGTCAACGTGAGCTTGCGGGGCACAGGACACAAGGACGGATCAGTTGTTCGGATCATTTCCGGCCAGAAGCCAATTCTGATTCAAGGTGGCCTCGATCGGCCGGAAGGTATCACCTCTGACGCACTGGGTAACGTGTTTTTCGTCGAGTCGGGTACCCGTCGCGTGTGGGAGTACATGAACTCACTTGGTGCCCAGATTGTCACTGAGGCAACCGGTGAATCAGCGCAACCCATCGCGATCGTTTCCGACGCCAAGGGCAGCGTGTTCGTTCTGGAGCATGGTCCGAACCGTGTCGTTCGATACATCCTTTCTGCTCACTCTGCTTCGATGTAATCTTCGCGAGATTGATTGAGGCAATGACCGTCAGTCACAATGAGCCGAAAAGAGAGTGGTGCCATCCGTGCAGAACCGTCAAGTGGTCTTAACAAATCGTCCCGATGGTCTGGTCGATAGCTCAACGACCACCGTGGTTGTTACGGACCGACCAACATGTGGCGAAGGTCAAGCGCTCATTCGAGTGGGCCTCTTGTCAATCGATCCCACAATTCGAACGTGGATGAACGATGCGCCGGGATATCTGCCTCCAATCGAAATCGGAGCGGTCATCCGTGGCGGCGGCGGGGGAGTGGTCGTCGAGTCTTGCAACGATGCGTATCAAGTCGGCGACATTGTGATAGGTATGACGGGCTGGCAGGAGTGGGCTATCGCTGACGCTTCGAACAAGTTCTCCGTAGTGCCCAAGGGGACGGGGCTGACCCTTCCCATTGTGATGAATGTGCTCGGCGTGACTGGCATAACTGCCTTTTACGGCCTCACTGATGTCGGCGCCTTCAAGAGCGGAGACGTTGTTGTTGTTTCGGGCGCTGCCGGGGCTACGGGTTCAGTGGCCGGGCAGATTGCCAAGGCGCGCGGCGCCAAGAAGGTAATCGGGATCGCCGGCGGACCGGCCAAGTGCGCCGAGGTAGTGGAGCTCTACGGATTTGATGAGTGCTTGGACTATAGAGAGCCTCACCTCGCCCGACGGCTTCGCGAAGCCTGCCCCAAGGGTATCGATGTCTATTTCGACAACGTCGGTGGCGAAGTGCTTGACGCGGTGCTTATGAACATTGCGATGCACGGGCGCGTGGTGCTCTGTGGGGCGATTTCTCAGTACAACAACATGAGTGAATTCAGGGGACTGAAGAATCACACCATGTTGATCATGCGCCGCGCTCGCATGGAGGGTTTTATCGTCCTCGACTACATGGGCCGCTCCGCCGAGGCGCAACTCGAGTTGGCGACAATGGTGCTTAACGGCACCCTGCGACACCAAGAACATCTTGTGGTCGGTTTGGAAAACGCTCCTGACGCCCTTAATCTTCTCTTCTCGGGTGGTAATCACGGCAAGACGCTGGTAGTAGTGGACGATTCCGTCCAGCTCACTTAATGGCGAAAGGCGTGCGTACAGCCAAACCTACGGTCACCCTGGTCTTGATTGCCGTGGCCGCATCATTTGGTCAGTTTGGCGCCATCTCATCGCTGGGCGACGTCGCCAAGCACTTTGGATCGTTCAACGAAGGAAAGTCTCTGACCGGAGTGGTTGGCATTTCGGCCGGAGTTCTCGGTCTAGGAATGGGCCTGCTGCGCCTGGCGTCACTCGGCGCCCTTCCACTGAGCTCTATGGGGGACCACTTCGGCCGAGTGCGAGTGCTTCGAGGTACCCTGACGCTGGGCCTCCTCTTTACGGTGGCGGCTGCGGCGAGCCCGGGCTACTGGTGGTTCGTGCTGTTGTTCGCGTGCGCTCGGCCTCTACTTTCGACGGCAAACACGTTGGTTCAGGTTCTCACGGTGGAGGTGAGTTCCGATCGACACCGTGTTCGCCATCTCGCTTGGATTTCCGCTGGAGCAGGGATGGGTGCCGGTCTTTCGGCAATCCTGCACAGCGTTTTCCGCGGACCAAACTCTTTCCGAATCCTCTTCGCCCTCGCGCTGGTGCCCGCAATTCTTATTCAGCCACTAATTCGTAAGGTCGAAGAGACGCACCAATTGGATCGAACGACGGAACGTGTGAGCAAGTTGGGATCGGTAGCCCGCGAGTTTCGTCGACCGCTCTTCATTCTCGCCTGGGTGGCTTTCGTGGTCGGCGTGATTTCCGGACCGGCGAATGGATTCGCTTTCGTGTATGGCGAGCGCATCTTGCATATTGATCCGAAATTTGTGGCCGTCGTCGTCACGGGGAGTTCTGTGACAGGTCTGCTGGGTCTGATAGCGAGTCGATGGAGTTCGGATTCCTTTGGTCGGCGGACCACCGTTGGGGTCGGTGCCATTGGCTCGGGTCTCGCTAGCTGCTTGGCGTATTTCGGTGGCCGTCACCTTTTTACGATTGGTTATCTCGTCGGCGTTTTTGCCACCGCCTTGTGGGCTCCGGCCGCGAGCGCACTTGTCAATGAGACTTTCCCTCGACGGGTTCGAGCCACCGTCGGTGGCTGGATCGTGGTCGCTGGCGTTCTCGGGGCTACTTTCGGGCTGTTTTTCTTTGGTGTGGTGGCGAACTTGGTAGCGAGCGATCACAGCGTGAGCGCGCTTCGACTGCCCAGCCTCATAACGTTCTTACCGTTGCTACCGACCCTCTTGGTTCTGTGGCGCCTACCAGAGACCCGCCATAAGGTGCTCGACTAGCGCCAGGTGAGCTCAACGCTGAGCGCCCGATGGTCGCTCCCATTACGAATGCTGCGACCATTGCGAACGGTCCACGGCCCGCGAAGCAAGATGTGGTCAATCTGTGAATGAGGTCGCCAAGCGGGCCACGTGCGGGCCCGCACCGCACTGCGCCAACCTGGTAGCACGGAGCGAAGAAGTGGTCGCCAGCAGTTGAAGTCACCGGCGGTGACGACGGGGTTGCTGAGGCTCAATTCGTGGAGCCTTCGGCCGACAAAGCGGTACTGCTTGAGCGAACCGTGTGAGATGTGCGCACCGTGTATCGCCACCGCCGTAAACGGTCGACCCTCGTACTCGCAGGTGGCGATAATGAGTGCCCGTCGTGTCTTATCTCTTCGCAACTGCGGGAGATACTCAACTTGGAGGTTGAGAAGAGGTA
>WLKR01000075.1 GCA_009701115.1 Actinomycetota bacterium
GCGTCGATGTCGGTCTTCATCTTGGCGAGCTTGAAAGCAATGGCCTGGTTCTCGATGATGGCACGACCGAACTGCTTGCGCTCCTTGGCGTACTCGAGGGAGTACTCGTAGGCGGCGCGAGCGATACCGAGGGCCTGAGCACCAACGGCGGGACGGGTCGCTTCAAATGTGGCCATGGCGGCGTTGGTCTGGGCCTTCTTGCCCTCGCGAACGCGGGCCAACTTCTCGTCGAGCTTCTGCTTGCCACCGAGGAGACAGGAACCAGGAACGCGGCAGTCTTCCAGGATGACTTCGGCCGTGTGCGAAGCACGGATACCCATCTTCTTGAACTTCTGGCCCATGCGGATGCCGGGGGTGCCGTCAGGAATAATGAACGACGCCTGACCGCGCGAGCCGAGCTCGGGGTCGACGGAAGCCACGATCACGTGGATGTTGGCGATACCACCGTTGGTGATCCAAGTCTTTACACCGTTGAGGACCCACTCGTCCTTGGCGGCGTCGTAGATGGCGCGGGTGCGGAGCGACGAAACGTCGGAACCGGCGTCGGGCTCGGAGACACCAAAGGCGGCGAGCTTGAGGTCACCAGGTGATCCGTAGCACTGGGGGATCCACTCCATGGCCTGCTCGGGCGTACCGTTCGCGGCAATACCGGCGACGGCAAGCGAGGTACCGAAGATCGCCATGGCGATACCGGCGTCACCCCAGCACATCTCTTCGAGCGCAATCGGCATCGAGAGACCGGTGGGGTCGGAGAAGTTAGAGAAGATGAAGTCGGTCGAATAGATGCCGACCTTGGCGGCCTCTTCGATGATGGGCCATGGCGTCTCTTCACGCTCGTCCCACTCAGCGGCGGCTGGACGTACAACGTCGCGAGCGAATCCGTGAACCCAATCCTGAAAAGTCTTCTGGTCTTCGTTTAGTTGCATTGAAAACTCGGCCATGACATCCTCCTATAGCGGTGTTGATCTGCCTTAGGTTACCGATGGGTAACCGCTGGCAACCTTAGATGATTCATCTCTATAGTGATGCACTTTAGACAAAGCAAAAGGGCCAGCCCAATTGGGCTGGCCCTTGAGAAACACCTCAAAGAGGATGCTTAGAGAATGTTCACGCGCTTAGCGAGTGGACCGCGGTCACCGGGCTCGATGTCGAACTCGACCTGCTGGCCTTCGAACAACGTGCGACGACCGTCACCTTGAATCTCTGAGTAGTGAACGAAAACGTCGGGCTGACCGTCAATCGCGACGAATCCCCAACCCTTCTCGTCATTGAACCACTTAACGGTTCCTGTAGCCACTGGGGCCTCCTTAGTAAACACACCGGCAAGCCGGCTGAGAGAACCACAACGGCAACCTCTGTGAAAACACTACTCCCTGTCGCCATAATGGCAAATTGGCGTTAGGGAGCGAGTTAGTGGCGCACCACGGTGCCCGAGGCACTGTCCTCTACGGTCCAGCCGAGGGCTACGAGCTGGTCGCGCAGGCGATCGGCCTCGGCCCAGTCCTTGGTGGCCCTTGCGGCATCTCGAGCGACCACCAATCCCGCAGTTTCCTCGTCAATTAGGTCGCCAGCGCCATGGAGGCCCAATCCCAGGCCGGACAAAACGACGGCCACTGCCGTTGCGAGGTCCTGAGCGGTCAGGTGCTCGCCCCGGTCGGCCGCGCCGTGGGCACTCGTCACTGCGTCAAAGAGCAGAGCCAGTGCGGCAGGGGTATCCATGTCATTAGCCATCACGGCCGTCACTCGGGCCAAAAGATCACGTCCAGCTGATCCGAACTCGAAGGAGGCGGCCCGCTCCAGAGTCGCTCCGGCGAGCAGAGGTAGTTCGAATCGTCGGGCGAGGCCATCGAGACGCTCGAGACCGCGGACGGCATCGGAAATCGTGGCCGTTGAGACTTCGATTGGCGAACGGTAGTGACTGCGCAGGACGAGGAGTCGGTAGGAGCGAGGATCAGTCTTTTCGGTGAGATCAGTCAGCGACGTGAAGTTGTTGAGGGACTTACTCATCTTCTGGTCGCCCACCATGACCCAGCCGTTGTGAGCCCAGTGCGTGGCAAAGACGTGACCGGCGGCCACCGCTTGCGCCCGCTCGTTCTCGTGATGAGGGAAACGAAGGTCGAACCCACCACAGTGCAGATCGAATCCCTCCCCGAGCAGATCAAGTGACATGACAACGCACTCGGTATGCCAGCCGGGACGACCATCACCAAACGGTGCGGGCCACGAAGGTTCGCCGGGCTTGGCCTTCTTCCACAGGGCAAAGTCCAGGGGCGAGCGCTTCTCCTCGTTGGCCTCGATGCGAGCACCCGCTCGAAGCGAGTCGAGCGCCTGACCCGAGAGTGCGCCGTAGTCGGGCACGGTCGAAACGTCGAGATAGATCGAGTCACTCGTGGAGTAGGCCTTGCCGGAGGCGAGGAACGAACTAATGAGCTCCACCATGCCGTCGACGAAGGCCGTGGCGTGAGGGGTGTGATCGGGGCGGGCCACGCCAATGGCGGCCATCGCATCCCACCAGTACCCCTCGTACTCCGCGGCCACCTCTACTTCAGTCCGGCCCTCCCGGAGAGCGCGATTGATGATGTTGTCGTCAATGTCAGTGATATTGGAAACAAAGGTGACGTCGAGCCCCTGAAAGGTCAGCCAGCGGCGCAGGGTGTCCCACACGAGCGTGAACCGCCCATGGCCCAAATGTGGTAGGTCGTAGACGGTCGGGCCACAGACGTACATCGAGACTCGACCCTCGTCCCGTAGGACGAGATCGCGGACCTCATTGGTCAAGGAATCGTGGAGACGAATCACGAGTTCTAAACTACGGCACTAATGGAAAACTCCACAACGCCCCAGCTGGGAACCCTCCCAGAAAAGCCAACAATTGATGGTCTCGAGGCCGCGTGGGTGCCCAAGTGGCAGGAGTCCAACGTCTACGGGTTCGACGCCACCGCCACCCGCGACCAAGTCTTTTCCATTGACACCCCTCCCCCGACGGTCTCGGGTTCGCTGCACATTGGTCACGTCTTTAGCTATACCCACGCCGACGCCATCGCCCGGTTCCAACGGATGCGCGGACGCAAAGTCTTCTACCCGATGGGCTGGGACGACAACGGGCTCCCCACCGAGCGACGAGTCGAGAACTTCTTCGGCGTCCGTTGCGACCCCTCACTCCCCTACGACCCCTCCTTCGAGCCACCGGCCAAGCCCGGTGATCAAAAGATTTCAATCTCTCGCAAAAATTTCGTCGAACTCTGTCAGCGTCTCACCTCGACCGACGAAGAGGTCTTCAAGGAACTGTGGCAACGACTCGGGCTGAGTGTCGACTGGCAGCTCGAGTACTCGACCATCTCCCAACTCGCTCAGCAAATTTCACAGCGAGCCTTCATCACGATGTTGCAACGGGGCGAGGTCTACTCCTCAGAAGCCCCCACACTTTGGGACGTGGACTTTCGTACGGCCGTTTCACAGGCCGAACTGGAAGACCGTGAACGTCCCGGCGCCTACCACCGCCTGCGCTTTGAGCGCACCGACGGACAAGGTGGCGTCGAGATTGAAACGACGCGACCCGAACTACTGCCGAGTTGCGTCGCCCTCGTCGCTCACCCCGATGACGCGCGTTACCAACCACTCTTTGGCACGACCGTTACTACGCCACTCTTCAACGTTCAAGTTCCCATCGTGGCCCACGAGTTGGCTGACCCCGAAAAGGGTTCGGGTATCGCCATGATCTGTACGTTCGGTGACACCACCGACGTCACCTGGTGGCGCGAACTCCGCTTGCCGACACGGGCGCTTATCGGGCGCGACGGTCGTTTCCTCCCTTCGGCCGAATTCGGTTCTGAGAACTGGCCCTGCTCCAACGTGGCGCAGGCGAATGAGCACTACGCCCTCCTCGCCGGCAAGAGTGCCAACCAGGCCCGCACCGCCATCGTGGAGCTACTCACCGCGAGTGGTGCTCTGCTCGGCGAGCCCCGTCCCATTACACACCCCGTGAAGTTCTACGAGAAGGGTGACCGGCCACTCGAGATCGTTACGTCGCGCCAGTGGTTCGTAGCCACCATGCCGCACCGCGAAGCGTTGTTGGCCCGCGGTGAAGAGCTGACCTGGCACCCCGACTTCATGAAGCACCGCTACAAGAGTTGGGTCGAAGGGTTGAACGGCGACTGGTGCATTTCACGTCAGCGTTACTTCGGCGTGCCCTTCCCGGTTTGGTACACCATCGACGGCGATGGGATCATTAACTTCGACGCCCCAATCGTGGCCGACATCGCCTCGCTCCCAATCGACCCTTCGAGTGACTGCCCGCCCGGTTTCACCGAGTCGCAGCGTGGTCTTCCCGGTGGATTTAGTGGCGACCCTGACGTCATGGACACCTGGGCCACCAGCTCACTAACCCCACAGATTGCGGGCCGCTGGGGCACCGATCTCTTCGACCGGGTCTTTCCGATGGACCTTCGCCCCCAGGCGCACGAAATCATTCGGACGTGGCTCTTTTCTACG
Source organism: Actinomycetota bacterium (assembly GCA_009701115.1). Next base: position 4,492 of record WLKR01000075.1, read on the forward strand.
GTGGTTCGCAGCCACCTCGAGTTCAATTCACTCCCCTTCACCAACGCCGCCATTTCCGGTTGGATTCTGGACCCCGATCGCAAAAAGATGAGTAAGTCCGTGGGCAACGTCGTCACCCCCATGGGGCTGCTCGATACACACGGCTCGGACGCCGTTCGCTACTGGGCTGCCTCCGGCCGCCCGGGCACTGACACCGCCTTCGACGAAGCGCAGATGAAGATTGGTCGTCGTCTCGCCATCAAGATCTTGAACGCTTCGAAGTTTGCGTTGGGCCGCCTCGAGGGCGCGCCGATTCCTTCGGTCGACGCCATCACCGAACCACTCGATGTTGACCTGATGGCCCAGCTGGCCACCTTGATCGACGAGACCACTCGGGCCTTTGAGCAGTACGACTACGCGCGAGCCTTGGAGCGCACCGAGCAGTTCTTCTGGGGCTTCTGCGACGACTACATCGAACTCGTGAAGATTCGTGCCTACAGCGAAGACAACCCCGCCGGCTTGGCGTCGGCGCGGGCAGCACTCGCGACGACTCTTTCGGTACTTCAGCGCCTCTTCGCCCCCTTCCTTCCCTTCGTCACCGAAGAGGTGTGGAGTTGGTGGCATCAGGGTTCCGTGCACGTGGCCGCTTGGCCGACGCGCGACGAACTCCCCGACACGGCTAACCACGTCGCTGTCTACGGGCCGGTGTGCGAAATCTTGACCGCGGTACGCCGCGAAAAGACGGAAGCCAAAGTCTCCATGCGTACCGAAATCGAGTCACTGGTTGTGACCAACGACGCTGGTTTCATAACCGCCCTGCGTCTCGCCGAAAACGATCTCCGCGACGCCGGAGCTGTACGGGCAGTCAGCTACGTCGAAGCCACCGATGGGGCCAAGAGCGTCGCGGTGACGTTCGTTCCCGCAATCTAACGAACGATTTCACCAGTAGCCGCGCTGCGCACATTCACCGCATCACGAGTCACGTCGTAGAAGGCGAACTGCCGGTAACGACGAGTCAGAGCGCGAGCTTCGTTACGAGTGAGGCCAAAGAGGGCCAATCCCGATTCGTGCCACTCGCTGGAAGAAGGGTCGCGTCCTTCGCTGCGCAGCCACAACCAACCGTGGAGCTCCGCTTCACGTTCTATGAGGACGAGTCGCGCTTCATTCTCGTCACGCGAGAGGGGCGTACTCAGTGGGTTAAAGGGAGTGATCACCACGAAAGGGCCGGCGTGAGCCGCGACGTCGAGCGGAAGTTTCCACTCTCCCTCATGCTCGATTCGAAGATCCGTCGGCGGTGCTTGATAGGCCGAGGCCAGCGTGGCCGGGACCGGGGGAACATGCGCGGAGGGCTGGACCACGGCCCACTCCGCAAAGGCCACCGCGGCTCTCGTTGTTGCGGTGGTGCGCGGTGAGTGCGAAAGGTCGTAGGCGTGTTGGGTCAGTGGCAGTTCAATGTGCCAGAGCGGCGCGTCATCGCCCACAATGGTGCGATACCGGTTGGCGAAAGTGCGCGCCACGTTGAAGTCGACCAAGGTGTCACTCTTAC
>WLKR01000076.1 GCA_009701115.1 Actinomycetota bacterium
AAGGTTTTGATCGCCACCTCGAAGAGGCGGCCGGTGACCTCGGGGCCAAGCCACTCACCACGTTTCGCTTGGTGACGATGCCGATGATTATGCCCGGCGTGTTGGCCGGCGCGATGATGGCCTTCGCACTCTCGCTCGATGACTTCGTGGTTTCCAACTTCGTTTCGGGAACGACGTTGCCGTTCCCGGTCTGGGTCTACGGCGCCACTCGCATGGGTGTGCCACCACAGGTCTTTGTGTTTGGAACAATCATCTTCTTGCTCGGAGCCGCCGGAGCTATTGGCAGCCTGGTGCTGAGCCGCCGAGGAATGAAGCGGTCTTAACCGGCCTGCGCCGCCACAGCGGCGGCCGCCTTTGCGGCCGCTTCAGGGTCACCGAGATAGCCGGCTTCGCGAATTGAAAAGTCGTCGTTGAGTTGGTAGCGGTAGGGAATACCGGTGGGGATCTCCAGCTCGGCAATGTCGGCTTCCGAAATACCTTCCAGCATCATTCGAACGGCACGCAGGGAGTTACCGTGCGCTACGACCAACACGGCTCCACCGCGGCTGGCTTGGAGGTTGCAGTCGTTCACGATGTTGTTCATGAAGAAGGGGGTGACGCGCTCGACGACGTCGGCCAAGCACTCCGTGTTCGGGAGAAGCTCGGCGGGCACATCACGGTAGCGAGGATCGTTGTTTGAAAGACGGGGATCACCATCAGGCATGGGTGGTGGTGGCACGTCGTAACTACGGCGCCACAGCTTGAGCTGGTCCATGCCGAACTCTTCGGCCGTCTGCTTCTTGTCCTTGCCGGTGAGGTCGCCGTAGTGGCGCTCGTTTAGTCGCCACGAGCGAGTGACTGGGAGCCAGGAGCGACCGGCGGCGTAGAGGCAAATCTCGGCGGTGCGGATGGCGCGGGTCAGTAGGGAAGTGTGCAGGACCCGCAGGTCGACTCCGGCGTCACGCAGCAATATCCCGGCCTGGCGGGCCTCGGCCTCACCCTGAGCGGTGAGATCGACGTCGTGCCAGCCGGTGAAGAGGTTGGCGACGTTCCACTCTGATTGACCGTGGCGAAGAAGTATGAGTTCTGGCATAGTCGTAAGCGTACCCATTGGAGTATTCATTTTTCCCAATCCCGAGGGTGCCTATAGCCCCGCGCGGTGCAGCTTGGCCACCGGTTAGCTCTATGTGGGTAAGAGACAATCGCTCGTTCGTAGCCGGGTAATTGTCTAAATACGAGAACTGTAAATAAAGGTATGGGTCGATATATCCCTTTGTCTCATGGTCGTGTTACATTCTCTTCGAGCTCAAATTCGCTAAATATAAAGGAAGCAATATGAAAATTATCGGGAAAAAAAGTATTGCAGGATTTGTTTCTTGCATCGCAGCAGTCACTTTGTTTTTGGGCGTACTACCCGCCAGCGCAACCTCCAACCGGGTGCAACTCTCTAAAAGCTGGGATGCACTTATAGGTGATTACAACCAGATTATTTCTGGATTACAGTCCGGTAATGAGACCAAGGCTGAAGCGGGTTTCATTAAATTCAGTCGCGATTGCATACCGCTGGCCACGTTCGAGACTTCGTTTAGTTACACAATCAATCAAGATATTTTCGCTGTCGCACAACTAGGCAATGCCTGGGCGTGGGTTGGCTACATCACGTTGACTACAAATTCAGGGGTTTCCGCTTTCCAGACTCAGACCAACCGGCTCAAAGTGGCAATGGACAAATTTGCGCGGGATCTCAAAAAGGGTCTATAGGCCAGGGGCCCCAATGCCTCGACCGTTACTCCGGGAGTTTTCCTCTCGGTGCTGAGTAGGGATTCAACTGACTTCCCCTAGTACCGAGTGGATAGCCCGGTGTAGGTAGGGCCGAAAGTCACATATGTCACGGGAAGTGCTAAAAAACTTGACAAGAGGCTTATAAGGTCTGGTATTCTGTACTCCATCAAGGGAAATCCCCAGAAGTACTGGGTTTCCTCTACATAAGGAGTACATCACATGGCCAAGGCAGTCGGAATCGACCTCGGAACCACCAACTCAGTCGTCAGCGTCCTCGAAGCGGGCGAACCTGTCGTCATCCCCAATGCAGAAGGTGGCCGCACCACCCCTTCTATCGTCGGCTTCTCCAAGACCGGCGAGATCCTCGTCGGTGAAGTGGCCAAACGTCAGGCCATTACCAACCCCGATCGCACCATTCGTTCAGTGAAGCGCCACATGGGCACCAGCTGGACCATCGACATCGACGGGACCAAGTACACGCCGCAGGAGATTTCGGCTCGCGTGCTCATGAAGCTCAAGCGTGACGCCGAGGCCTACCTCGGTGAGCCTGTGACCCAGGCCGTCATCACCGTGCCGGCCTACTTCGACGACGCCCAGCGCACCGCCACCAAGGAAGCCGGCCAGATCGCCGGACTCGAAGTGTTGCGCATCGTGAATGAGCCCACTGCGGCCGCCCTGGCCTACGGCCTCGACAAGGGCCCGGCCGAGCAGACTGTGCTCGTCTTTGACCTCGGTGGTGGAACCTTCGACGTTTCCGTTCTGGAAATCGCCGACGGCGTCTTCGAAGTGAAGTCGACCGCTGGTGACACCCACCTCGGTGGTGACGACTGGGACGACGCCGTTATGAACTGGTTGGTCAAGACCTTCAAGGACACCGAAGGCGTCGACCTCTCGGCCGACAAGATGGCGGTGCAGCGTTTAAAGGAAGCTTCCGAGAAGGCCAAGATCGAACTCTCCTCACTGCAAGAGACTCAGATCAACCTGCCCTTCATCACCGCTACGGCCGACGGCCCCAAGCACCTCGACCTCAAGTTGACCCGCGCCAAGTTCAACGACTTGACGGCCGACTTGGTGGAGCGTTGCCGCAAGCCCTTCGACCAGGCCATCAAGGATGCCGGCCTGACCCTCGACAAGATTGACCACGTCATCATGGTCGGTGGTTCGACTCGTATTCCCGCCGTGCAGGACCTCGTCTCTAAGGTCACCGGCAAGGAGCCCAACAAGACCGTGAACCCCGACGAAGTGGTCGCCGTTGGCGCCGCCGTCCAGGCCGGAGTCTTGAAGGGTGACGTTAAGGACATCTTGCTCTTGGACGTCACGCCGCTCTCCCTTGGTATTGAGACCAAGGGTGGGGTCATGACCAAGATCATTGAGCGCAACACCACCATCCCCACCAAGAAGAGCCAGACCTTCACCACCGCTGATGACAATCAGCCTTCGGTTGAAGTACACGTGCTGCAGGGTGAGCGTGAGATGGCTTCCTATAACAAGACGCTCGGCAAGTTCCAGTTGGTCGGTATTCCACCGGCCCCCCGTGGCGTGCCCCAGATTGAAGTGACGTTCGACATCGACGCCAACGGCATCGTCCAGGTTTCGGCCCGCGACACCGCCACCGGCACCAGCCAGGCGATCACCATCACCGGTGGCTCGAGCCTCTCGAAAGAAGACATTGACCGCATGGTCCGTGACGCCGAGAGCCACGCCGAAGAGGACCGTCAGCGTCGTGACGAGGCCGAAGTGCGTAACACCGCCGACGGACTCGTCTACTCGACCGAGAAGTTGCTCAAGGACCAGGGCGAGAGCTTCCAGGGCACCGAGCGCGAAGACGTCGAACGCGAAGTGGCGGCCTTAAAGGAGGCCCTCAACGGAACGGACATCGAGGCCATCAAGTCGGCCACCGAGAAGTTGATCAACGTCAGCCAGAGCTTCAGCCAGCGTCTCTACGAAGAGGCCGCTAAGAACAACGGCGCCGCGGCCGAAGCACCGGTTGATGACGACACCATCGTTGACGCCGAGATTGTGGACGAGCAGTGAGCGACGAAGTAACGCCCGAAGAGTTCGAAGTGCCGTCCACGGTCGAAGAGATCTTGGACGAGCGCTCCGAAAGCGAGCAACAGCGCGACGAGTACAAGGACGCCTTGCAGCGATTGCAGGCCGACTTTGAGAACTACAAGAAGCGCGTGGCCCGCACCTCAGAAGAGGTCGTGACCCGAGCCGTCGCGGACGTGGTGGCCAAGTTGCTCCCCGTTCTCGACGCCCTCGACCTGGCCCAGGCCCACTTCACCAACGCCGACACCAGCGAGCTGGACTCGGCCGAAGCGAAGGCGTTGATTCAGGCTCGGGGACTCTTGCTCGACACGCTGAAAAAAGAAGGCCTCGACCGCGTCGATGCCGCCGGCGTGAGCTTTGATCCCCAGGTGCACGACGCCGTCATGCACATCGAGGGTGATGGTTCGGGCGAGCAGATTGTCGATGACATCTTGCGCGCCGGTTATCAGTGGAAGGGGACCGTGGTCCGCCCGGCCATGGTTCGTGTGAAGGGTTAATGGCCGAACGCGAGTGGTTTGATACGGACTACTACAAGGTCCTCGGCGTTACGAACGCCGCCACTGACAAAGAAATAACGCGTGCCTACCGCAAGTTGGCCAAGTCGCACCACCCCGACACCAACCCCGGGAGTGAAGAGAAGTTCAAAACCATCTCGGTCGCCTACGACGTGCTCGGTGACGCCGCCAAGCGCAAGGAGTATGACGAGGTTCGTCGTCTGGGTCCGGCCGCAGCCGGCTTCGGTGGCGCCCCCGGGGGGCAGGGCCAGCCTGACTTTGGTGACCTCGGCGATATTTTCGGCGGACTCTTTGGCAACGGGGGCGGACGCCGCCGGCCTCGCGCTCAACGCGGTGAAGACATCGAAACGGTGTTGCACCTCAACTTTCGTGACTCCGTCTACGGCGTGACCACCTCGGTGAATCTCCCCGGTCAATCAAACTGTCGCACCTGTGGCGGCAACGGTGCCGCTCCGGGTACGGGCTTTACGACCTGTGCGACCTGCGCTGGTCGGGGAGTCTTGGCCGACGATCAAGGGCCCTTCAGTCTTTCGAAGATGTGCCCCGCCTGTCACGGGCGCGGCGGCCGGGTCGAGCGACCCTGCGCCGGTTGTGGCGGATCGGGTCGTGAAGCCTCATCGCGCAAAGTGCAAGTTCGCATTCCCGCCGGCGTGGAAGACGGCCAACGTATTCGCGTGAAGGGCAAGGGTGGCCCCGGGGCCAACGGTGGTTCAACCGGTGACCTGTTCGTTGACGTGCACGTCACGCCCGACGCGCGATTCGCTCGACGGGGTCGCCACGTCACCGCCACGACCCACGTCTCTATTACTGACGCCATGCTCGGAGCGACGGCCCTTATTGAGACCCTCGATGAACCCGTGACGTTAAAGATTGCTCCCGGCACCCAGTCGGGCACGACGTTGCGCGTGCGCGGACGCGGCGTTCCGGCCGGCGGCAAGCACGCCGTCGGCGATCTCCTCGTCAGTGTGCACGTCGATGTTCCCAAAGCGCTCACTCGCGAACAGCAGATGCTGGTGGAGAAGTTGGCCGCCACCTTTAAGAAGGAAGAGAACTAGTGACCGAGAGTTTCCGCGCCGTCTACGTAATTTCTGTCGCCGCCGAGTTGGCCGGCGTCCATCCCCAAACGTTGCGCAACTACGAACGGTTCGGCCTGCTCGACCCCTCCCGCACCTCGGGGGGATCTCGTCGCTTTTCCGATGCCGACCTGGCTCGCCTCCGCCGGATTCAAGACCTGACCGACGCCGGCTGCAACCTTGAGGGCGTGCGTCGCATTCTGGCGCTGGAGGCCGAACTGATTACCACCCGCCAACAGCTGGCCCTCTTGCAGCAGCAGGCTCAGGACGCCGTGGCCCAGACCCATCGGCAGTATCGAAGAGATCTCGTGCCAATCTCCCAGGCCATCACGCTCTTTGTCGGTCCCAAGGGGCCACCGCGCCAGGGGTAGTTCCGCCGCCTCGGGGTAGTACGCCCAGGTATGGCGGTTGCAGTCGTAGTTGCGTTATCTGGTAGTAAGTAAAGCCGGCTCGGTCGGTCTTTGTAGAATGAATTGTCTTTTGAGTGAGGAGCGCCGTGCCCGCGACCGTCGTAGTTGGAACCCAGTGGGGTGA
>WLKR01000077.1 GCA_009701115.1 Actinomycetota bacterium
CATCGAGATCGAGGAGATCCACATGAAGCGACTACCCCTAAATACCTGGCTACGCGGCACGGCCCTTGGCCTTGGCGCCTTTGCGGCCGGAGGCATTGCGATGATGAGCCTTTCGGCCTTCGCGAGCGACGCACCGGCTTCGACCACGACTACGACTACATCGCTGCCGCGTGAGGTCACCGCGCTACCTACGTCCGCAACCCCTAACTGCTACGCAGCACCGTTTCAGGGCGTTAACTACAGCGGCTGTGATTTGCGCGGCATCCACTTTTCACATGTCGACCTCACTCACGCATCGTTTGAGAACGCCCAGCTCGACGACGCCGTCTTTGATTTTGCGATCTTCAACCACACCTCATTTGAAAACGCATCGCTTCGTGGCGCGAGTTTCAACGAATCGACCTTCAACAGCTCGATCTTCACGGGCTCCTCGCTGGACACCAGCCTGGTCCACACCAGTCACGGCGACGGACTCTCCGTAGGCCTACCCGCCTGGAATGCTCCGGCGACTATCAGCGTCAGTTCCGAGGGACCCCAAATTGACATCTCTCCTTGGTTCACTCGCGAAAGTGTTATCGGCGCTGTCACGCAGGGTAGCCACTGCACCATCCCTATGACGGGGGATGGATTTTCGGCCTACCCCGTGTACATGATCAACTGCCCATCGACTGGTGTGCAGTGGGGCTGGGAGAACATCTTTGGCAGTCTCGTTACCCTTGACAGGATCACCGTGATGAACTTGAGTCACGAAGACGCGGTGGCAGATCTGCCCCTGCAGGTGCGAGACTGCTTCGGTCGGACCCGTTTGATCACTGTGACCGTGCACCTGCCCGACATAACAAACTTCACCGAAGGCGAACCGGGCGAATACTGGGTCTACTGATTCGTGACTTCGCCGAGCGGTGAAGCCCGAAAATATCGGCAAAATCTGGAGTTTTTGAGCCGGACTAAACTAATTAAGTGCTGCGCCCCGCTTCCCCCGATCGAAACCTCGCCCTCGACCTCGTCCGTGTGACTGAGGCCGGTGCGCTGGCGGCCGCGCGCTTTGTCGGCCGGGGTGACAAGAACGCCGCTGACGGCGTCGCCGTCGATGCGATGCGCGAGACGCTTAATGCCGTACAGATGGACGGCATTGTCGTCATTGGTGAGGGCGAAAAGGACGAAGCGCCCTGGCTCTACAACGGCGAGAAAATCGGCGACGGAACCGGTATCGCTACCGATATTGCCGTCGACCCGATCGATGGAACGACGCTCACGGCCAAGGGCCGCCAAGGGGCTATCTCGGTTATCGCCCTCGCTGCACGGGGTGCAATGTTCAATCCCGGTCCTTGCGTCTACATGGAAAAGTTGGCGGTCGGTCCTCTCGGACGTGGCGCTGTCGACATTTCCGCCACGCCAACCGAGAACCTCAAGGAACTCGCTAAGCGTCTGGGCAAGAGCGTCCAAGAGCTGGGTGTGGTGATTTTGGATCGACCTCGCCACGATGACATTGTCGCCGAAGTGCGCGAAGCCGGTGCTCGAGTCCTCTCCATCTCGGACGGTGACGTCGCTGGCGCAATCGCCACAGCGTGGCCCGCCAGTGGCGCCGACATTCTCTTCGGCATTGGTGGCACCCCAGAAGGCGTTATCGCCGCCGCCGCCCTGAAGGGCCTGGGTGGCGAGATTCAGGGCCGACTCTGGCCCCGCGATGCCGACGAGCGTGCCGCCGCCATCGCGGCTGGCTACGACCTCAATCGTGTACTCACGACCAACGACTTAATCGCTGGCGACGACTGCTTCTTCTCGATGACCGCCATTACCGACGGAGACTTCCTGCGTGGCGTTCGATTCCACGACTTTGGTGCCACGACTCACTCGCTGGTCGTTCGGAGTGGTTCGGGCACAGTGCGCACCGTGGAGACGATTCACCGCCACGACAAGAACGCGGACTTCTCGACCTCGGGGCTCTAGGCCGTCAGCTGTACTCCGAGCATTACTTCGCTACAACGTTTGAATCAAACTGCGCACGTGTTCGAGGTGCGCCTGCTGCTCGCGTACCGATCGCCCCAGAGGAACGATTCTGATAGTGGTGATGCCTGCGGCCGCAGTAGCACGGAGCCGCTCAAGAACCATGGACTCGTTCCCAATCATCTGGGTGGCTAAGACAAAATCGTCGTCAACGGCCTCTACGGCCGCCTGCTTGTCACCGCTGACCCACAGGGTCTGCACCCTCTTGGCCATTGGCTCCCAGCCGGCTCTCGAAAAAGCGGCGTTATAGAAGTTCGTCTCGGGAGACCCCATGGCGCCGAGAGTAAATGCCGCCGACTTTTTATATTTCTTGATCAATGCCTCAACATCATCACCGACCTCAATCGTGGCATTGACTTGCAAGTCCAGGTCGGCGAGGGACCGGCCGGCCCGTTCCGCACCGATACGCAGATGAGAAATTACGTCGTCCGATGCCTCCGGAATAAAGGACGTACCCACCCAGCCATCGGCCAATTCGCCGGTCAACTCAAGCATCTTGGGACCGAGAGTTGCGAGATAGATCGGAATCGAAGGATTAGGCGGCATGCCCAGACGAAGGGCCTTACCTTCACCGCCCGGTCGCGGTAACACGTACTGGGGGCCGTCATTTTGGATGCGCTCCCCCGAAATACCTTGGCGAACAATGTTGATGTATTCGCGTAAGCGGCCAAGTGGCTTCTCAAACGATGCCCCGTGGAGACCCTCGACAACCTGCGGACCACTGACGCCTAAGCCCAGGACGAATCGATTATTCGTAAGACGGGCCAGCGCGAGTGACGTCATTGCGGCCGTCGCTGGTGTTCGGGCGCTGGTTTGCATAATGCCCGTGCCGAGTCGAATCGTTTTCGTTAACGGGGCGAGGTATGCCAAAGGGGAAACGGCATCCATGCCCCAGGCCTCTGCCGACCAGGCGTACTCCACGCCGATGCGGTCAGCTAACTTCACCAGTTCGACGAGGTCCTCCCAATTGGAGCCGTCGTAGTACGCACTGCCGATAGAAATTGCCGTCTTCACCGAGCCCCCTCGCCCATCTGTTTAGCGTATCGGCACTACGGTAATGACTATGTACCCCGGTGACCCGCAGGCCCGCGCTATTTCATCCCCCGCCGTTGTTATGACCGGTTCCGGAGCGGCGCTCTCGTGGACGGAGCTCGACGAGAAGTCGACGCAACTTGCGAACTACTGGCGACAACTGGGACTTACGGTCGGTGATCACGTGGCCTGTCTCCTTGATAATTCCCTCGAAGTGCCGATTGTCTATTGGGCCGCTGAACGTAGTGGTCTTTACTTCACCCCCATCAACTCCCATCTCACCGCTGGCGAGGTGGCCTTTATTTTGGAAAACTGCACGGCTCGTTCTCTGATCACCAATGAGCGGCTGTGGTCCGTTGCCAAAGAGGCTCTCTCTAAGGCGCCCCCGGTGCCCTCAGTCCTAGTAGTCAGTGCGACGAGTAATGACGTTCTTGATTTTCACGCCACCTTGAACGGTCAATCGTCGCAGCCACTAGAAGCGGACATCGCCGGTGGGGCCATGGTGTACTCCTCCGGCACGACGGGTACGCCGAAGGGCGTCATCCGGCCCTTGTCGGGACTTCAGCCTGGAGAATTCTTCGGCATGAGCATGGCTCTGAAGATGGCATTCGGAACTGAGCGGACGATTCGATACCTCTCCACGGCACCGATGTATCACTCGGCGCCAATTGACTTCGCTATGGGAATCCATCGTCTCGGCGGGACACTCTTCATTATGGAGCGCTTTGATGCCGAGGAGGCGCTCCGCGCAATCGAGCACTACCGAATCACCCACTCCCAGTGGGTGCCCACCATGTTTTCGCGGCTCCTGCGACTCGATGAAGCGACGCGATTGTCCTATGACATCTCATCCCTGGAGTACGCCATACATGGGGCAGCCCCGTGCCCCATCCCCTTGAAGCGGGCCATGATCGAATGGTTCGGTCCGATCATTTGGGAGTATTACGCCGGCACTGACGGGGGTGGCTCCACCACCGTCAGTAGTCCTGAGTGGCTCGCCCGCCCGGGAACAGTGGGGCGGATGCTGGGAGGCACTCTGCATATCTGTGACGATGAGGGCGATGAACTCCCCGTTGGTCAAAGTGGCACTATCTATTTCGACAACCCCAATGCTCGACCATTTCACTACTTTGGCGATGAAGCCAAAACTGCCTCATCTCGTTCCACGCAGGGTTGGACCACCATGGGTGATGTGGGATATCTCGACGATGAGGGCTACCTATTCTTGACCGACCGTAAGGCCTTCACCATTATCAGTGGGGGTGTGAATGTCTACCCTCAGGAGGCCGAGAACGTCCTCGCTATGCACCCCGACGTAGCCGACGTTGCCGTCTTCGGAATCCCCCATAGCGATCTTGGCGAAGTGCCTCACGCTGTCATTCAGCTAGTACCCAGCGCCATCGCCAGCGAACAACTCAGCACGGCCCTCTTGTCGTACTGTCGGGAACAGCTTGCAACAATTAAGTGTCCTCGCACTCTTGAATTCATCGAGGAGATGCCCCGATTACCAACGGGAAAGCTCTACAAACAACGGCTCAAGGACCGGCACTGGCCTCCCTCTTCGTGAGTTTGTGAAGAGTTGCACGTGAATTCCACAAACAACAATCCTCCCTAGGCGTACGCTTCGAATAGCGGCCACTATTGCCGGAACGAGGAGACACGATGAACGTTGCTCAACTACTCGACTTCAAAGGCCACGAGGTGGCCACCATCAACCAGAGCCGCTCGATTGCCGATGCCGTAGGCATGATGAAGGAACGGGGCATCGGGGCACTCGTCGTTACCGGCGGAGAGCCACCACTGGTTGGGATGATCTCTGAACGTGATGTGGTTCGCGCCCTAGGCGCCCGTGGGGCCGAAGCTCTCCAGGATCAGGTCTCCACTCTTATGTCAAGAGACATCGTCACCTGCACCCTTGACACCACCTGTGCCACACTCATGGGTCTCATGACGGCCGAACGGGTACGCCATCTCCCAGTAATTGAAGCCGGCGGTCTCGTGGGTCTGATCTCCATTGGTGACGTCGTCCGAGCTCGATTCGAGGAGCTTGAGCGCGATCGCCAAGAACTGTTGGAGTACGTCCAGGCAAGGTGAATTACCCCTTGGAATGATTTAGTCGAAATGAACTATCTGACCCTCCATTTATAACTTGTTATACAGTTATGTAATGAGCTCTAATGACTTCACTCTTCAGGCAACATTGCCGGAGGAGATCTACGTGCTCAGCAAGCTCTTTGCCGAACGTAGTGGTCTCTCGGTGGAGGAATTCGTAGTCCGTGCGGTGAAGCGGGAACTACTCGAATCAATGGACTCCCTGGAATCAAACGAATAGCCGCTGTTATTTCTTTACAGTGGCCTGAGATAATTTCACGCACACGACTACGTGCAAGTGAGCCTGGTGCGTAGTTATCGCACACATGTGCGAGGTAGAATTAGTAAGTGCTGAAACAAACTGCGATTCGTCTCCCCACTGATTTAGCCACAGAAATTGACTTTGTGGCCCGCGTCCGACAGACGAGCACAAACAGTTTGATCATCGAAGCCGTTCGTAAATTCTTGGCACAAGTAGCCACCGATCCCGAGTTCGCCAAGCAGGCTCAGGCCATCATGGCCGATGAACGAGAGATGCTTCGCAAACTGCTCGACGAGGGTTCCAAGTAATTCCATTTCGGAGAAGCTCCACCGTTACGGCGTAGCCTGGATAATCGTCACTGCATCGTTGTAACGATGCCACCTCTTGGATTTAGGCTCGACGAAAACTAGTCAAGTGGCGTGTCGTCACCAGCTACCAAGTTGGCCAACGCTTCGCGCGCGGCCTCTTCGGAAGCGGCAACTTCAGCGACGGAGGCCAGCACGGTGGCC